>NZ_JCANUT010000055.1:0-24616 GCF_059569095.1 Propionivibrio pelophilus DSM 12018
GGACAGACCACGGTTTCAGAGCAGGTCAAGCGATTCCGGATACTTTCGTTTTCTCGGACGACAGACCGCGATTGCAGCCCAGTCTCTCACGTCTGCCACGGGTTGATAACGGCTAGACCAGCAGCCAGGAAGGGGCTTGTGTCGCGGGTGGCGACGGCAAAACCGTTAGCGATGGCGACCGCTGCGATGCAGGCATCAGCCGTCCCGATTGCATTGCCAGCCTTGCGAACCCTCGCCAGGAGTTCGGCATAGGTATTCGTGCAAGCCAGATCGAATGGCAGCACGCGCCCTGCGAACATCGGCAGTACTCTTTTTTCGAGGCCCTCATGCAGCGCTAGTTGGCGCTTCCCGGCTGGCAATAACGCTACGCCAGCGCGCAGTTCGGCCACGGTCATCGCGGACAGGTAGAGTGTTTCCAGGGGTTGTGCGTCTATCCATGCGACGACGTGGGGCTCGGGCGTATGGCGTAGCGGCTCGGAAATTACGTTCGTGTCGAGCAAGATCATTCTTCAAAGCTCGCTGCACGGGCAGGGGCTTTGTCGCGCACGCTTTCGAAGATGGCGAACTCTTCGTCAGTCAGCTTGACCTTGCGACCGATTTCGACCAGCAGTGAACCCAGCTTGATCCGTCCTTGCGGTTTCACGGCGGATTCCAGGATGTCGCGCATTTCGGCCTCGATGCTGCGGCCGTGTTGAGCGGCTCGCACGCGGATGGCTCGATGCACCTCGTCGGGTACATTCCGGACTGTAACAGATGGCATCTTGCAAAACCTCTCGATGAAAGATCTGCTTGCAGATTATCAAAATGCAAGCATTGGCGCAATTTCCCGTAAAAACGCTGACAGGCTACGGTTTCAGAGCAGGTCAAGCGATTTCGGTTCGTCCTGTTTTTTTGGTCGCCCGGATTGTCCCGGTTTTGCGCGTCGGCCGAGCATCGTCGCGATGTGGTCGCTGAAGCGAGTATTCCCCAGGACGTAGTTTCCGTTCGTTGCCTTGCGGATGGCGTCTACCAGGCCGGGCTCCAGCGAATGGCGAAACAGTTCTCTATAAGCGGACTGGCGCGATAGAGGATCGCTGGCGAGCGAGAGGTAGAGGTCATGTGGCACGATAAGGGGATCGCTTTCGCCTTGGGCGTTCGCGCGGTAACTCGACCAGCGGTACTCTGCCGGATGCTCGACCATTCCGGCGCGAACCGGGTTCAGTTCAATGTACCGCTGGCACGCCAGCAGGTAGTCGTCCTCCTGTGTGAGACAAGAGCGGAAGCGGCCTTCCCAGAGGGTGCCGGAGCGCCGATAGTAACGATTCACGTATTGCACGTACCGTTGCCCCAACAATTTCATCAACGCGCCGACGCCATCATTTGACTCGGTGGATACCAGCAGGTGTACATGGTTGGTCATCAGTACGTACGCATGAACGCGGCACCCGGTCTTGCTTGCATATTCGCGCAGCCAGTCCAGATAGAAACGATAGTCTTCGTCGGCGAAAAAGCAGGCCTGGCGGTTGTTGCCGCGCTGGATCAGGTGCATCGGTACGTTTGGAAGTGAGAGACGTGGGCGACGGGGCATGATCGGATCTCGATGACGCTGGCGTAGTAGATTATAAACCGTGGTCTGTCCCCTGTTTTCTGCTATTTTCCCGTGCGTGTTTTCGTGTTCCCTGTTATTTTTGCCCTCCTTGAACTCTCCTGTGCATGGCTGCGATGCCCGATGTGCCTACACGCCCGAATTCGTTGCGGGATCTCTTTTGTACCCTGACTGTGCTGGCCTTGCAGGGCTTTGGCGGCGTCCTTGCCGTGGTGCAGCATGAACTGGTCGTGCGCAAGCGCTGGCTGACGCAGGAGGAGTTCATCGAGGAGTGGGCGGTGGCGCAGGTATTGCCCGGGCCGAATGTCGTCAACCTCTGTCTCATCGTCGGTAGCCGCTATTTCGGCTGGCGTGGTGCTCTGGTGGCGCTGGCCGGGATGTTGTGCGTGCCGACGCTGGTGGTTCTCGCACTGGCGGTCTTGTATGCGCGCTACGGTGCGCATCCGGTGGCCGTCGGCGCGTTGCGCGGGATGGCGGCGGTGGCCGCGGGGTTGATCCTCGCCGCCGGGTTTCGGCTGGCCAGTGCGCTGAAGGGCAATCCGTTGGGGCTGGCGTGGTGTGTCGTTCTCGGCGGCGCCAGTTTTGTTGGCGTCGCGCTGCTTCGTTTTCCGTTGTTCGCCATCCTGCTCGGTCCCGGCGTCGCGGGTTGCCTGCTGGCCTACCGGAAACTCGGGAAAGCGCGACGGTGAGCGCAATCGTGCTCGATTTTACGTGGAGCGACTGGCTTGCGCTGTTCAGCCATTACCTGGCGCTGTCGTTGATGGCGGTCGGGGCGGCGTTCAGCACCTTGCCGGAAATGCACCGCTATCTGGTCGAGCGCCAGGGTTGGCTGACTGACTCGCAATTCACCGCATCGATCACGCTGGCGCAGGCTGCGCCGGGGCCGAACGTGCTGTTCGTGGCGCTGATGGGCTGGAACGTGGGGATCAACGCGGGCGGGTACGGCTCCGCGCTGCTGGGGGCGTTCCTGACGATGAGCGGGATGCTCCTACCGAGCAGCGTGCTCGTCTTTTTTGCTTCGCGCTGGGGGCAGCGCAACCGCGAGCGACGTATCGTGCGCGCCTTCAAGCTGGGAATGGCCCCGGTGGCGATCGCCCTGCTCATCGCTACCGGCTGGATCATGGCACGCGCGCAGGGTAGTTCGATCGAGGCGTGGCCGTTGTGGCTGCTGACGGCGGTGACGACGGTGATCGTCTGGCGCACCCGGATTCACCTGCTGTGGCTGCTCGGCGCCGGGGCGCTGCTGGGGGCGTTGGGGTGGGTGTGAGCGGCGTTCTTCAGTAGTCCTGAAAGAGAAAGTCGAGGGCGGCCGTGATGTGGATGTGTTCTGCCGCCAACGAGGTAATCGGTGTCTTGAGGATTTTTCGGGGGACAGCTGCCATCTTTGGCGTTTCCAGCAGATAGCTCTTGCCTTCTATCTGCAGTACCGGGATTAAACGGGCAGGCAGGGGGATTTTCGGAAAATGCTCCAGGCAACGCAGGGGAATCACCATGCGGCTATCCAGGCCGTCGAGCAGGTCGCTCTGTACGTCGAGAAGGTAGGGGGTCGTCCTGGCGTGTACGCCGGGGTTGGCGTAAACGTCAAATCGGGCCATCAGAAGGTCCTCCACTCGTCCAGGGGCAAGTTGTCGGTTTCTATCGTGGCGTTGTACGCGGCGATGAATTCGGCATGGTCTTCGCGCCAGCGTCGTTGTTGTTCGCACCGCACGAGTTCGCGCAAGTAATCGTCGCACGCCTGTGAGATATTGATGTTCAGGTTTCTGGCCGCGTCGAGGACATCGGCGCTGAGGCTGAGGTTGGTGGCCTTCTTTCGTCCGGCAGACCCTCGGCGGTTGGTGGTGGCATGCAATGCAGGCATCTCTTTTCCCCATGCGCATCTTTGGTGCGCATAGTTTGGCGCGCATTTGATCGCGAGCGACAAAAAAACCGGATGACGTGTTCGCCATCCGGTTTGCCGTGCCGCGCCAGATCAGGCCGTGAGCAATATCCGCTTGAGTTCGATCAGCCCAGCGGAGAGCATCGCCAGATCTTGCGGCGCGTTGCGCTTGAGTTCCTCGACCACGGCGCGGCCGGCATTTACCACCGCTGACTCAAGCGGGCCACGCTGGAGGAGTGCCTGACGCAATGCGCGCAGGTCGCTGGCCTGTTGCGCGCGGGCGCGGGCCTGCCAGCGGTTTCCGGCAGGGAGGTTGGCAATGGCGTTGCCGAGCCAGCCGAGGTCGAGGCTGGTGTCGAGTCCGGCGCAGGCGCTGGCCACCTCGGCGAGCGGCTGGTTGCCGCTGCGCGCGAGATCGACAAGTTCGATGACTCCGACGATGCGTGCCCGGGCGTCGAGCAGGGCGGTGATGGCCTCTATACCTTCCTTGCCGGTTCGCGCTTCGGCGATGGTCTGAGCAAGCGCATCGCGGTAGGCGGCGATCATTTCGGTGATTCCGGCGCACGCACTTTGCGACGCGAGGAGTTGCCGCGTGGCCGCGCTGACCATCTCGCGCGCCGCGATCATCAAGGCCATCTGCTGCGGCGACGGAATCTTCAGGTCGAGCGCCTCGATCTCTTTCCACAACGCCTCGGCGCCGAGCAGTTCGCAGGCGGCGTACCACGCCGAAACGATCTGCTCCAGGTCGGCGCCGGTCTCATCGCCGACCTGCTGGACGAAAGTGGTGCCCATCCGGTTGACCAGGCGGCTGACGATCTGGGTGGTGATGATTTCCCGCCGCAGGGGGTGCGACGGAATCTGCGCAGCGCATTTTTCCGCGACCGCATCGGGGAAGTAGCCGACGAGCAGCGGCTGGAAAGCCGGTGCGTCGGGCAGTGACGAGTCGAGGATGGCCTGCTTCAGATAGATTTTCGTGTAGGCGAGGACAACGGCGATTTCTGGTGCGGTGAGGCCGAGGCCCATCTGAGCGCGCTCGATGAGGTGTTTCTCGTCGGGCAGGAACTCGATGGCCCGGTTGAGTCCGCCCTTGGCTTCGAGGTGGCGGATCCAGTGCCCGTGCGCGTTGAGCAGGTCGCGCCCGTAGGTGGCTTCGAGCGAGACGGCCTGCGTCTGCTGGTAGTTGTCGACCAGCACCCGGCGGCCGACGTCGTCGGTCATCGACGCGAGCAGGGCATCGCGTTGCTTGAGCGTCATGTCGCCGCTCTGCAGCAGGCTGGAGGTCAGGATCTTGATGTTGACCTCGTGGTCGGAGGTGCCGACGCCGGCCGAGTTGTCGAGCGCGTCGGTGTAGATCAGGCCGCCGTTCAGCGCGTACTCGATGCGCGCCTTCTGCGTGAAGCCGAGGTTGCCGCCTTCGCCGACGACCTTGGTGCGCAGGTCGCTGGCGTCGACGCGGATGGCGTCGTTGCCGCGGTCGTTGGCGTCCTGGTGGCTCTGGCTGCTGGCCTTGAAATAGGTGCCGATGCCGCCGTTGTAGAGCAGATCGACCGGCGCCTTGAGGATGGCGCTCATCAGTTCGTTCGGCGTCATCTGCTCGGCATCGACGCCCAGCCGTGCACGAATCTGCGGCGAGAGCGGGATGCTCTTGACGTCACGCCGCCAGATACCGCCGCCTTCGGAAATCAGCGCCTTGTCGTAGTCCTCCCACGACGAGCGCGGCAGGTCGAACAGGCGCTGCCGCTCGGCGAAGCTCTTCGCCGGATCGGGATTCGGGTCGAGGAAGATGTGTCGGTGGTCGAAGGCGGCGACGAGCAGCGTCTGGTCGGAACGCAGCAGGCCATTGCCGAAAACGTCGCCGGACATGTCGCCGATGCCGACCGCGGTGAATGGTTCGCTCTGGGTGTCGCGGCCAAGTTCGCGGAAGTGGCGCTTGACGGCTTCCCACGCGCCGCGGGCGGTGATGCCCATCTTCTTGTGGTCGTAACCGGCCGAGCCGCCGGAGGCGAACGCATCGCCGAGCCAGAAGCCGTACTCGATGGCGATGGCGTTGGCGTAGTCGGAGAAGGTTGCGGTGCCCTTGTCGGCGGCGACAACGAGGTAGGGGTCGTCGCCGTCATGACGGCGCACGTGCTCCGGCGGGACGATCTTGCCGCCGATCAGGTTGTCGGTAACGTCGAGCAGGCCGCGGATGTAGATCTGGTAGCAGGCGATGCCTTCGGCCAGCCAGGCGTCACGCTCGCTCGCGGGCGGCAGGCGTTTGCCGACGAAGCAGCCCTTGGCGCCGAGCGGCACGCCGACGACGTTCTTGACCATCTGCGCCTTGACCAGCGCGAGGCCCTCGGTACGGTAGTCCTCCATGCGGTCGGACCAGCGCAGGCCGCCGCGGGAGACGCTTGATCCGCGCATGTGGATGCCTTCCATGCGCGGGCTGTAGACGAAGATTTCGTAGAGCGGCACCGGCTTGGGCAGGAAGGGAATCAGCTTCGAGGAGATCTTGAACGACAGGTAGTCCTTCGGCTGGCCCTTGGCGTCGGTCAGCCAGGCGTTGGTACGCATGGTGGCGTGGAAGACGGTGCGGTAGCCGGAGAGGATGCGGTCGTCGTCGAGGTTGCTGACTTGCGACAGGGCAGCAGCCAGTTCGCGGTCGACCGCTTCGGCGCATTCGTCGCTGCCGTTCGGGTCGAAGCGGGCGTCGAACAGGTCGGAGAGCAGGCGGGCGATCTGCGGGTGACTGGACAGGCAGCGCTCGATATAGACTTGGCTGAACGGCAGGCCGGCCTGGCGCAGGTAGCGGCCGTAGGCACGCAGGATGGCGACGCGGCGGCCGTCGAGACCGGCGAGCAGAACCAGGCGGTTGAAACCGTCGTTTTCGGCCTCGTTGCGCAGCAGCTTCTCAACGAGTTCGAGGAAGGCGTGGCGGGCGGACTCGTCGTCCAGCGCGTCTGACGCCGGCAGTTGCACGGCGAAGTCGGCGATATGCAACGCTTGTTCGGCGAGCCGGAACGGCTGTTCGGAGAGCACGGTCAGTCCGAGGTTCTCGAAGACCGGCAGAATCGTCGAGAGCGGTCGCGGCTGGCCCTTGAAGAACAGCTTGATGTGCTGGTGCGAACCGTCATCACCGTAGGGGGCGTTGAGCTTGATCTCGATGCGGCCGCTGCGCTCGGCGGCTTCCAGACGCTCCAGGTCGGAGACGGCCGAACTCGGCGGCACCTGGTCCTGATAGGCCAGCGGCAGGGAGGCGCCGTAACGCCGCAGCAGGGCATTGCCCAAGTCCTCCCCGTAATGCTCGACGAGGTTGTGCTGCAGTTCGTCCTGCCAGCCACGGACGATGCGGGCGACGTCTCGCTCGATGGCGTCCTCGTCGTACTCGTTGCAACGCCCGTCGGGGGTGCGGGCGATCAGATGCAGGCGTGCCATGCGCGATTCGCCGACGGTCAGGAAGAAGTCGACGCTTTCGGCCTGCAACGTGTCGCGGATGAGGCCGGTGATGCGCTGCCTTCTCGTCGTGTCGAGCCGGTCGCGCGGGGTGTAGATCAGCGCGGAGACGTAGCGGCACCAGCGGTCGTTGCGCAGGAAGACGCGGACGCGCTGGTGTTCGTGGAGCATGACGATGCCGTGTGCGATGCGCTGCAGGTCGGCGATGTCGATTTCGATCAGTTCGTCGCGCGGGTAGGTTTCGAGGATGTTGCGCAGCGTCTTGTCGTTGTGTCCGCCAGGAACGAAGCCAAAGGCGGCGCGCACCGCCGCGACCTTGCCGCGCACGACGGGAATCTCGCTGGTGGAAATATGGTAGACGTGCGCCGCGTAGAGGCCGACGAAGACGTGCTGGCCGACGATGCGGCCGGCGGTGTCACGTTGCAGGACGCCGATGAAGTCGAGGTAGCCCGAGCGATGGACGATTGAGCGCGCGTCGGCCTTGACCAGGGTCAGCGCCGACGGGAGTTTTTCGACATCGGCGAGCTTGCTGGGGATGCCTGCCCGGCAGTGGCCGAAGCGCGGATGGTCGGCGTGACGCAGCAGACCAAGGCCGCCGTCCGGCGTTCGTGCCAGTTCGTCGCCGCTCACGGCGTAGTGGGCATAGCCGAGGAAGACGAAGTTCTCGCTCGACGTCCAGCGCAGGAAATCGCTGATTTCCGCAGTGTCCTCCGCCGGTTGGGCTGCAAGATCGTTGATCGCCGAGGTGACGCGCTCGCGCATCGCGGCAAAGTCCTCGACCGAGGCGCGGATGTCGGCGAGGACCTGCACGATCTCTTCCTGCAGCGCCTGCTGTTGTTGCGTATCGCCGATCCGGTCGATTTCCAGGTGGATCCACGATTCGTTGCGGGTGCCTGGCGTGCCGCGCGGGGCGCTGCGCAGATGGCGGCCCTGTTCGTCGCGCGCGATGCCGAGAACCGGGTGGAGCAGGCGGTGGATGACCAGCCCCTTGTTGAAGATGACCATGGTGACCGAATCGACGAGGAAGGGCATGTCGTCGGTGACGATGTCGATGACCGTGTGCGGCGAGTGCCAGCCGTGGCGGTCGAAGTCGGGCGTGTAGAGGGCGACGGCGGCTTGGTCCGGGATGCGCGCCTGGCCGAGACGGAAGTGCTGGATGGCGCCGCCGTGCAGTTCTTCGAGACGGGCGTCGCCGAAATTGTCGGCGTCGATGTCGGCGAAATAGCTCGCCAGATGATCGGTCAGCGCGGGGGAAATCTTCTGTCGTTCGGAAATTTCACGAAGGTTCCGCTGGAGGCTGCTGGAGAAATTCGACTCATTGAGCATTCTTGTCTCCTCGCCCGGCGAGATGCCGGCATGGCAAACCGGTGGGTTCGGCCGGGGCGCGTGGTAATTGAAAACAGTGATTAAAAACAGGGATGATTCATAAGCTTCGGTTAAATGACTTCATCAACGATCGTTTATTAAACGTAGCCCATTCTTTGCACGTTTCCAGTCAATGGCAAACGATGTATATTCACCAGATTGTTCTGATTCGGAATATTGGCATGCGCAGAAAAATTCCCGGCACGGATCTCCTCGTTGCCTTCGAAACGGCGGCGAGGCACCAGAGCTTCACGCGTGCCGCCGAGGAGTTGTCCCTGACCCAAAGCGCCGTCTGCCGGAAGATTTCCGCCCTGGAAGATTACCTGGGCGTGCAGTTGTTCAATCGCGTGAAGAAGCGTGTGACGCTTTCCTCGGCCGGGCAGATCTACGCGCGGCAGGTGCGCGAGAACCTGAAGCGGATCGAGCACGATACCCTGTCGCTGATGGCGCACCGCAATGCCGGGCGGGTGCTCGAACTGGCGGTCATCCCGACCTTCGCCAGTCGCTGGCTGATCCCGCGTTTGGCGGATTTCCAGGCGCACAACCCGGAGATCACGCTCGATCTGACGACGCGCAACGAACCGTTCATGTTCATCGATACGCCGTTCGATGCGGCGATCCACTTCGGCGATCCGGTGTGGCCGGGCGCGATTACCGAGTACCTGTTCGGCGAGGAAATGGTGCCGGTGTGCACGCCGCAATTGCTGAAGGGGCGGACGTCGGTGGAGCCTGCCGATCTGGAAAAGATGCCCTTGTTGCACCAGTCGTCGCGCCCTGATGCCTGGCGGGAGTGGTTCGAGCTGGCGGGGCTGTCGAACGTCAATGCCATGGGCGGGTCGCGCTACGAGGTGTTCGCCATGCTCGTCGAGGCGGCGAAGGCGGGCCTCGGCGTCGCGCTGATGCCGCGCTTTTTTGTCCTGAAGGAAATCGCTTCGGGCGAGCTGGTAGTGCCGTGTCCGCAGGTTCTGCACAACCAGCGCAGCTATTACCTCGTGTACCCCGAGGACAAGATGGAGTCCGAGTCGCTGCAGGCTTTTTGTACCTGGCTGCGCGAGCAGGCGAGAATCTACCGGGAGCAGGACGCGCTCTGATCGCGGGGGCTCGCTGCGGATACTGCAAAGAGAAGCCGGACGGGGTGCTCCTGCGGCAGCCCCGTCGCGGCTGAACGCTCCCTTATTTCGGGCGTGATCCGGTCGGGAACGGCCAGGCGCCCGTCGGGTTGAGCGCTGATCTTTTGCCGGGGGCGGCCGCGGTCGATGGGCGCGGGGTTGCATTCGCCGTGGCTGGTGAAGGCGGCTTTTCCTGTGCGGTCTTGGCTTTCTTCGCCGGCGCCTTGGTGGCGGCTTTCACCGACGCTGGCTTGGCGGCTTTGGTTGCCTTGGCTTTGGGGGTGTCGGCTTTCCTGGCTGCCGGCTTTACCGGTGTGGCCTTGGGGGCCGCGGTCTTCTTCACGGCACTTTTGGCGGGGGCAGGGGCTGCGGGTTTCGCTGCCGTGGTTTTGGCGGCGGGCTTCTTGGCTGCGGCGACTTTCTTTGTCGCAGGTTTCGCGGTGGCCGCCTTCGGCGGTGCTGCTTTCTTTTCTACGGGTTTTGCGGGTGCGGCTTTGCTCGCTGGCGCTTTCTTTGTGGCGGTCTTGGATGCCGCAGCCTTCTTTGCTGCCGGCTTGGCCGCAGCGGCTTTCGTCGGGGTGGGCTTGGCGGTTACGGCTTTCGGGGTGGCCGCTTTCTTCACGCCGGGTTTTGCGACCGCAGCCTTGGTTGTGGACGCCTTCGAGGTGCTGCGTTTCTTTGCTGCCGGTTTTTCGTCGGGCGGGGATTTTTTCGCGCTTGTTGCCATATCAACCTCCTTCTGTGTTCGCCTCAGTGTGCGGGTTGTGGGGAGCTGCATGACTTCGGTCCGGGGTGCCCGGGCCATTCAACAGGCGAATGCGGGGCGCATTCGCGCTGACTGAATCCTGAGCAGGCAACGAGCGCTGGTACTTGCTTCCGGCGAGTCGCCAGACACGGCAGATTCTAGTAACCGCGAACGGGCGGAGCAAGGCGGAGCCGGCGTTTTTTTGGTGGCTGCGCGCGATGTGTGGCGAGAACGATACGCTTGCCGGAAAACGACCTGCGTGAATGACGCCGGTCTATGCCGTTGCCGGTGTCCAGCGCGGGGGAATTCCCGGAAGGGAAAGCCGGTGCCACTGGAAAAAGGGCCCCGGGTCGGTCTTGCGCCCGGGGGCAATATCCGAATGTCCCGTCAGTGCTTCGATCGGATAGTGCTGCTGCAATCTCCGGATCATGTCCTGCAGGCATTCGTATTGCACCTCTTCGAAGGGGCGGTCGTCGCATCCTTCGAGTTCGATGCCGATGGAGAAATCGTTGCATCGTTGGCGATCGCGCCAGCACGACACGCCCGCATGCCAGGCCCGTTTGTCGCACGAGACGAATTGAATCGCGTCACCATCCCGGCGGATGAGGAAGTGCGCCGAGACTTTCAGGTGGTTGATGGTGGTGAAGTAGGGATGCGCTGCCGGGTCGAGCGTGTTGGTGAACAGGCGGGCGATGTCGTCGCTGCCGAAGTGCGCAGGCGGGAGGCTGATGGCATGCACCACGATCAGCGAGGGGGGTTCGCCGCCAGTGCGCTCGTCCTGATTGGGTGAGACGATGTGCGGGATTCCGGGAATCCAACCCGCCTCCATTGCGGAAAACGGGGTCATCCCGCGTGCTCCTCGATACCCAGCCGCTCGATACGGTAGCGCAGCGAGCGGAAGGTGATCCCCAGCAGTCGGGCGGCCGCCGTCCTGTTGAAGCCGGTTTTCCCGAGCGCGTCGAGGATGGCTTGGCGTTCGACGCGGTTCAGATGGTCGTCGAGCGTTTCTCCGGGGTGGCCGCTGGGGTCGTCGCCGATCGGGGCGTCGGTGGCGAGTTGTAGATCGTCCGGTGCTATCCGGTCGTCCAGACAGAGTGCCGTGGCCCGTTCGAGAACGTTTTCGAGTTCCCGGACGTTGCCAGGGTAACTGTAGTTGCAGAGCGCCTGCATCGCGTCATCCGAAAGCGTCGGGCTGTGGCCCGTGCAGATGCGGGCGAGCAACGCGTCGACCAGCGGCGGTATGTCTTCCTGTCGTTCGCGCAATGGCGGCATCTTCAGTTCGATGACATTCAGGCGATAGTACAGATCCTGGCGGAAGGAGCCGGCGTCGACGCAGTCCTTGAGCTTGCGGTGCGTGGCCGACACGATGCGCACGTCGACGCTTTCCTCGACGGCGCTGCCGACCTTGCGCACCTTCTTTTCCTGAATCGCGCGCAGCAGCTTGACTTGCATGGCCAGCGGCAGGTCGGCGACCTCGTCGAGAAAGAGCGTGCCGCCGTTGGCCACGTGGAAGAAGCCCTCGCGGTCACTGTCGGCGCCGGTGAAGGCTCCCTTGCGGTAGCCGAAGAACTCGCTTTCCATCAGGTTTTCGGGGATGGCGCCGCAGTTGACCGGGATGAACGGCCCGGTGTGCCGCGAGCTCTGCTGGTGGATGAGCCGTGCCGCCAGCTCCTTGCCGCTTCCCGATTCGCCGGAAATGTAGACCGGCGCCTGGCTGCGCGCGAGCTTGCCGATGGTTTCGCGCACGGCAGCGATCGCCGACGAGGTGCCGATCAGTTGCCCCGATGTCCCCGTTCCTTGGCCGGCCGGACGCTCAGCGGTAGCGGTGGCGGAGGGGAGATTGATCGCGGATTTGATCAGCGTGCGCAGCTGGTCGAGCGCGACCGGCTTGGCCAGATAATCGAACGCGCCGGCCTTGAGGGCGGCGACGGCGTTGTCGGCGCTGCCGAAAGCCGTGATCACCGCCACCGGCGTTTCACCGTAGCGGCTGCCGATCAGGCGAACGATGTCCAGCCCTTCGCCGTCGGGGAGGCGCATGTCGGTCAGGCACAGGCTGTAGCGCTCCTTCTCCAGAAACCGCCGCGCTTCGGCGACACTGCCCGCGCAATCGGCGGAGAGCCCCATCCGGGCGAGAGTCAGGTCAAGCAGTTCGCGGATGTCTTCCTCGTCGTCGACGACCAGAACGCGCGGCAGTTCGCCGCGTCGTCGCTCGTTTTTCTCTGAAATCACTCGATGCTCCTTCCGGAAATGCAGAAGTCGGCGCCGGCCGCCGTGTGGCTCAGGTCCAGGTGCGCGCCGTTGGCGTCGCACAGTTCCCGGGCGATGTAGAGTCCCAGTCCGGTGCCGCGGCTGTGCGTGGTGAAAAATGGTTCGAAGATCTGCTCGCGCAGCGATTCGTCCACCCCCTGGCCATCGTCGATGACATGCAGTTCGACGCGGTCGTCGTGAGCCGCGTCGTTGATCCGGATGCGAATGCTTCCGGTCGCCTTCTGCGAATGGCGCAGCGCGTTGCCGACGAGGTTCCACAGCACCTGCGTGAAGTGCGAGCGATCGAAAAGAAGCGTGCCACGGCCCTCGATGTTCGTGGCGACGAGGCCGTCCGGTGCTTCTTCCTTGAGCATGAATTCCTCGACGAACAGCGGCAGCATCTGCCGCAGGTTGATCTGTTCGCGGTGGGCGCGGTCGCGCCGGCCAAGCTGCAGAACGTCGCTGACGATGTTTTCCACCCGCTGCGCGTTGTCGATGACAATGCGCAGGAGACGTTCCTCGGTCGGGTTGCTCGTTTCTTCGCGCAGCAGTTCGCCGGCATGCTTGATCGACGAAAGCGGGTTGCGGATCTCGTGGGCGATGTTTGCCGTCAGGCGTCCCAGCGCCGCGAGCTTCAGTTGACGGGCCCGCTCCTGGAGCCGGCTCAGATCTTCCAGGAAAACGAGGACGTCGCGCTGCGGGCTGGCGGCATTGACGAAGCGTGCTTGCAACTGCATGCCGCTCGCCGGGGCGCGGACCATGACCGGGTCGGCGTGTTCATGCTCGCACCAGCGACGGAATCCCTGCGCCAATTCCGTCGAGTACGTTTCCAGTTCGCGTCCCGTCGGGTTGCCGAGACCCAGCAGGCGCTCCACGCGCGGATTGCTTTGCTTGATGTGTCCCTGACGATCGAGCACGAGCACGCCATCCTGCATCTCCTCGATGATGTGCTGGCTGATCACGGTCTGGTTCCGCAGTTCCTCGCCGCGCTTGCGCGCCAGTTCCTCGTTGGCGATGACCCGGTTGGCCAACAGGCGGGCGGAAATGGCGACGGCGAAGAAACCGGTGCAGAACAGCCCCGCTTCGAAAAAGTCGACTACTTCGAGATCGCTGGACATGGCGCGCGCCATGTGCTCGCCGAGTATGGCGATCGTGGCGACGGCAGCGTAGAACAATACCAGCCGCCCCTGTCCGACCAGTCCGGCGCCCGCGAGGGAAACCAGCAACATGACGCCCATGCCGCTTTTCAATCCGCCGCCGGTATGGGCGAGGAGGGTCAGCACCATGACATCGGTCACGACCTGCAGGCTGACCTGGCGATTGAAATGATGCCGATGGAAGTGCAGTACCAGGACGGAAACGAGGGCGATGAGGACGTAGACCCCGGTGATTTCAATCTGGAAGGGGTTCTTGTTGAGGCTCAGCAATGAAAAAAACGACGAGCGGGGCAGCGACGAGGCAAACAGCAGGGCGGCGATGCACAGACGGTAAATGCTGAAGTAACGCAGCGACTTCCAGTGGATGTCCGAAAGCTGCATCGGCTTGGTCGCACCGGAAGAATTCATGGCGGATCAATGCCCTCGTGCTTCGTCGGAGCGGAGATGTTCGAGGCAGCAATAATGACGGTTTCCCGAGCGCACGCTTTCGCTGAGCGGCAGGTTGACGCCGCAATGTGCGCACGAAACCATCCTTTCGGGCGGCCGCGCCGCGGGAGGTGGAGGCGTCGATGTGCGCTCCCGGTTCTTGCGCATGATCCAGAGAACGAGGAACAGCAGCGCGAAAAGGAGCAGGTATTTCATGAAGTCGGCGGAGGGTCTGATTCCGCGAAGAATAGCAGAAGGCGTCATCTGCCGGGCCGCGAAATGGCGGTTGCCGCATGTTTCCTGGCAGGCCAGCAAGGACGGCTGAAAACAAAAAAGCCGCATCGCGGCTTTTTGTATGTTGGTCGGGGCGAGAGGATTCGAACCTCCGACTCCTACGTCCCGAACGTAGTACTCTACCAGGCTGAGCTACGCCCCGACCGAAAGCTTGCGGCTGCTAATAAGACCGTGCAACTGCGAAGGCCGACAATTCTAACAAAGATTCCTTGTAAGGGGAAGCGGAAAGAGCATTTATTGATGCAGCGGCACGATCGGCCTCCACCTTGGCCTGCTTTTTCGTGTGCTCCAGCGCGCCGGTGGCATGAATTGCCGCCAGTACGGCAGGGAAGTCATCGCGGCCGCCGTTCTCGATGGCGCTGCGTACGCAGTCGCGTTGTTCAGGCGAGCCGTGGGTCAGCACGTGGATCAGCGGCAACGTCGGCTTGCCTTCGGCGAGGTCGTCGCCGAGATGTTTTCCGGTCTCGCCTTCGGCGCCGGAATAATCGAGTACGTCGTCGATCAGTTGAAAGGCCGTGCCGAGGTGGGTGCCGTAGTCGGCCAGGTACTGTTCAGTTTCCGCGTCGGCGCCGGCGATGATCGCGCCGAGTCGGGAGGCGGCTTCGAACAGCTTGGCCGTCTTGTAGCGGATGACCTGGAGGTAGCGCTCCTGATCGACGTCGGCGTCGTGGCAGTTCATCAGTTGCAGCACTTCTCCCTCGGCGATGACGTTGGTGGCGTCGGAGAGGACGCTCATCACCCGCATGTTGCCGATGTCGACCATCATCTGGAAGGTGCGTGAATAGAGGAAGTCGCCGACGAGCACGCTGGCGGCGTTGCCGAACAGCGCGTTGGCCGTCTCGCGGCCGCGCCGCAGGTCGGATTCGTCGACGACGTCGTCGTGCAGCAGCGTGGAAGTGTGGATCAGTTCGACGATCGCGGCCAGTTCGTGGTGCCGGGTGCCCTGGTAGCCGAGCGCGCCGGCACTGAGCAGCACGAGCGCGGGGCGCAGACGTTTTCCGCCGGCGCTGATGATGTACTCGGCCACCTGTCTGACGAGCGCGACGTCGGAGTGCAGTCGCTGGCGGATCACCGCGTCAACGGCCTGCATGTCGGGACTGATCAGTTTATACAGTTGCTCGAGCTTCAACGCGTGTCACTTTCAAGGAAATCGCGAGATGTTATGGGGCGGCCGAAGTGGCGTCAAGACGACGGTGCGGCCATGTTTCCGAACTCTTTGACTTGGCAGGGGAAATACGTATAATGCGCGGTTCTTCGCTTCACTTTTTTAGTTCTCTGGAGTCCAACATGTACGCGGTCATAAAAACCGGTGGCAAGCAGTATCGCGTTGCCGCTGGCGAAAAACTGAAAATAGAACAGATACCGGCAGAAGTTGGCGCAGAAGTCACGATCGATCAGGTGCTCATGGTCGGCGAGGGCGAGTCCGTGAAAATCGGCGCGCCGCTCGTGGCAGGGGCATCGGTCAAGGCTACTGTGCTTTCGCAAGGCCGTCACGACAAGGTCAAGATCTTCAAGATGCGTCGTCGCAAGCATTACCAGAAGCATCAGGGCCACCGTCAGAACTACACTGAAATCCGCATCGACGGTATTTCGGCCTAACGGAAAGGAAACTGAAACATGGCACACAAAAAAGCAGGCGGCAGTTCCCGTAACGGCCGCGACTCAGAGTCGAAACGCCTCGGCGTCAAGCGCTTCGGCGGTCAACTGGTCCTGGCCGGCAATATCCTGGTCCGTCAGCGCGGTACCCAGTTCCACCCGGGCGTCGGTGTCGGTATCGGCAAGGATCACACCCTGTTTGCGCTGGTCGACGGACACGTCGCTTTCGCGCTCAAGGGTGCAAAGCGTCAACGTACCGTGAGCATCGTTCCTGCGGCAGCCTGAACGGGCGACGGTCGGTCCGCTCCGGCGGCAATGGAAGCCCTATCCTTGCGGTAGGGCTTTTTCGTTTGTAGAGGATATTTCATGAAATTCATCGACGAGGCGAAGATTTACGTCGCCGCCGGCGACGGCGGCAATGGTGTCGTCTCGTTCCGGCGGGAGAAATACGAGCCGGAAGGCGGTCCGGACGGCGGTGATGGCGGGCGTGGCGGCAGCGTGCAGGTGATCGCCGATCGCAACATCAACACGCTGGTCGAATACCGCTACACCCGCAAGTTCATTGCCCCGCGCGGCGAGAATGGCGCGTCTGCCGGCTGTTACGGCAGGGGGGGCAAGGATATCGTTATGCGCGTCCCGGTCGGGACGGTGATTACCGACATCAACTCCCAGCAGGTCGTCGCCGATCTGGCGCATGACGGCCAGACTGTAAAAATCGCCAAGGGCGGCAAGGGCGGCCTTGGCAACATCCATTTCAAGTCGAGCACCAACCGGGCGCCGCGGCAATGCACCAAGGGTGAGCCAGGCGAGGAGCGTGACCTGCGCCTCGAGTTGCGCGTTCTGGCCGATGTCGGCCTGCTTGGCCTGCCGAATGCCGGAAAGAGCACGTTCATCCGTTCCGTTTCCGCGGCGCGTCCGAAGGTGGCTGATTATCCGTTCACCACGATGCACCCGAATCTGGGGGTGGTGCGGGTCAGCGAGAACAAGAGCTTCGTCATCGCCGATGTTCCCGGGCTGATCGAAGGGGCAGCGGAAGGCGCCGGGCTGGGCATCCGCTTCCTGAAGCACCTTTCCCGCACGCGCGTGCTGCTGCATATCGTTGATCTGGCGCCGCTCGATCCCGAGGCCGATCCGGTTCGCGATGCGCATGCCATCGTGGGCGAACTGGAGAAATACAATCCGGAACTGGCGGCCAAGCCCCGCTGGCTGGTGCTCAACAAACTCGACCTGGTCCCCGAAGACGAACGCGACCGCCGCGTTGAGGAGTTTCTTCAGGCCTATGCCGCCCCCGAGGGAACGCCGTGCTTCCGGATCAGCGCCATCAGTGGCGATGGCTGCCGGCCGCTGGTCTATGCCCTGCAGGAGGCGCTGGATACGTTGGCGCCGCTGGAGTTTGCGGTCGAGAGTCCCGTTGACGAGTACTTCCCCGACGATTTGGAAACCGATTGAGTTAAAAATGGCTATGAACACGACACGCATCGCCGAGGCGAAACGACTGGTCATCAAGGTTGGCTCGGCGCTGGTCACCAACAACGGCGAGGGCCTCGACACGGTTGCCATTCGCGAATGGGCGCGGCAGATTGCCGAATTGCGCGAGCAGGGCCGGGAAGTCGTGCTGGTGTCGTCCGGGGCGATCGCCTGCGGCATGCAGCGGCTGGGCTGGGAGAAGCGGCCGAGCGCCGTGCATGACCTGCAGGCGTGCGCCGCGGTCGGGCAGATGGGTCTGGTTCAGGTCTATGAAAGCGCGTTCTCGGCGTACGGGCTGCACACGGCGCAGGTATTGCTGACGCACGAGGATCTGGCCGACCGCAAGCGTTATCTCAACGCGCGTTCGACGCTGACCACCCTGCTGTCGCTCGGTGTGGTGCCGATAATCAATGAAAACGACACGGTGATCACCGACGAAATCAAGTTCGGCGACAACGATACGCTGGGGGCGCTGGTCGCCAACCTGGTCGAGGCCGACTGTCTGGTGATCCTGACCGATCAGCAGGGGCTGTACACGGCCGACCCGCGCAAGGATCCGCAGGCGACGCTGATTTCCGAGGCGCAGGCGGGCGATCCGGCGCTGGAGGCGATGGCCGGAGGGGCCGGCACGCGCATCGGTACCGGCGGCATGATCACCAAGGTAATCGCCGCCAAGCGGGCGGCCAATAGCGGCGCGCACACCGTCATCGCCAGCGGGCGGGAACAGAACGTGATGCCGCGGCTGGTTCGGGGAGAGTCGGTCGGTACGCTGCTGGTTTCGGAAATGCAGACGCTCAACGCGCGAAAGCAGTGGCTGGCGGACCACCTGCAGCTCAACGGCCGCCTGGTGCTCGATGATGGCGCGGTCAAGGCGCTCGGCGAAGGGAAGAGCCTGCTGCCGATCGGCGTCGTCGAAGTGCAGGGGGAATTCGAGCGGGGTGCGGCCGTGGCCTGTGTTTCAGTGCTGGGGCAGGAGGTGGCGCGCGGCCTGATCAACTACGGCAGCAGTGACGCACGGCGGATTGCGCGTCATGCGAGCTGCGAAATCGAGGGTATCCTGGGCTATCTCGACGAGCCCGAAATGATTCATCGCGACAACCTGGTGGTTTGCTGATTCCGGGAAATTGCCCCGGTGAGTCACCGGGGCAATTGGGAGATCAGTAGGGGAACGACCACGGAATCGTCGCGCGGCGGTGCACCGCCATCGGCACGACGCCGAATTCGGCATTCGAAACGTTGTCGAGCAGGTTGCACGCGGCGACTTGCCGCTGGCGCTTCTCGATCATTGCTTGGCGGCTAGCCAGCAGTTCCTTGCGCTCCTCGAACGGAGCGCCTTCGAGCGGGACGACGCTGCCGTTCAGGAAGGCGTCCTTGTCGATCAGGTCGATGCGCCGGTCGGTAAGGCGCATCCACAGCAGATCGCCGCTCATCAGGGTGCCGATGCCGCCGCCCTCGAAGACTTCGGGAACCATGTGACCAACGCAGGCGCCCTTGGTAACGCCTGAGTAGCGGCCGTCGGTGATCATCACCGAGGTGCGTTCTACCACGCCGTGGTGCTTCAGGTACTGGCTCGGCGCAAACATCTCCGGCATGCCGAAGGCTTTCGGCCCCTGTCCGGCGATAACGAAGGCGAATGCCAGCGTGCCGTTGTTGACCATTGCCAATACGTCTTCATCGGCCGGTGCGTTGTTGAACTTGCGGAAGGCGGCCAGCATCTGCGGCGTCAGCTCAGGCATCTTGCAAAGCGTGTCGACCAGGTTGCTCGAGCGCAAGTCGTTCGTGCAGAGCGTCTCGTTCTCGTAATAACGCACCAGGAAAATCTTGCCGTTGAAGCGGTTGTACGAGTCGGTGGACATGCCGGCGACCTTCAGCGTGCAGGACGAGAAGAAGTTGCCGCGCATGATGTCGGTGCCCGAGATGTCGCGGATCGGCTTGATGCGGATTACTGAGCGCTCCTGCGGCAGGGCCGGCGAAACCGCCTCGGGGATGGCGGCGATGCGCTCGCCCCAGGTCTTTCCGGTGACCGTCGGAGCATCCCAGTTCATCGGCACGTCGAGATCCTTGAGTACCTTGTACAGGCTGGTCATGCCGTGATGCAGGCCGGCGCGCGCCTGTTCGGCGAGGACGAAAGTGTCGCGTCCTTCTGTCAGGCTGTGCGCGAAGATGTCCGGGACGGGGTGCGCGTTACGGATTTTCTCGTAATCGAACAGCGAGACATCGAAGCCGGCATGGCGCATCACGCAAGGCATGTGCAGCATCAGGTTGCTCGAACTGCCGGTGGCGTTGTGGATGCGCACCGCGTTGCCGTAGTTGTGCTTGAGAATCTCGCAAACGGCGTATTCCGGCTTGTTTATCATGCGGAACAACTGGTCGACGTTGCGGGCAACCAGCGCAGTCGGGGCTTCATCCACCAGCAGTTCCGATCCTTCCGGCACGAAACCGAGGGCGGAAACCAGCGTCCGTGACGAGTTGCCGGTACCGTTGAAGGCGCAGATGCCGCCCTTGTCGTCGCAGGTGGCGGCGGCGAGTTCGTTGAGGATCGCGTCAGCAGCGGGTTGGTCGATCAGGTGCTGCTCGACGGCGCGGGTAAGCATGCCGAGGAACGCCTCGTCGGACGAGCATTGCAGGATGTAGTGGCAGTTTTCCTCGATGTCGTCGGCGAGTTGCGGGTCGCCGGCGGCGCGGGCGGCGTCCTGGATGTCCTGCAGCTTCTTGCGCGTGCTCTTCGGAATGCTGCCGCCCTTGAGCACGTGCGCCGGGACGAACACCGCCCACACCGGCGCGGTGCCGCGCTCGGGTTCGCGGCGGGCGCGGTCGGCGGCGGCCAGGCCGGAGAGAATCCCGGTCGGCGTCTTGTCGCAGCCGGAGATTACGTACGCGGCGTGATAGCTGTGTCCCTCGAAGTTGATGTTTACCGCCATCGCCGTGTGGTTGCGCGAAGCCAGCGAGTAGCTTTGCCCGATGTTGCTCTGGGCGGTGCCGTCGCAGATGACCGGGATACCGAAGGTGAACGGCACGCCGCCGTTCTGCCAGATGCGTGCCGCGGCGCGCAAAGTATGCTCGTAGTCAAAGAGATGCGCGGGGTGGTCGGCCGACCCCTGGATGATGCTGATGCGCGGCCGGTTCGCCACCAGGCGTTCGACGATCGCCGTTTGTGAAATGTCTCCGAGGCCGAGATAGTCGGCCTCGTCGTGCAGGAAATCGTGCGCACGCTTCAATAACGCCTGGACCGTACAGGGTTCGTTGGCCAGTCCCTGGATACAGGCGCGATACGGGTTCAGTGTCTCGTTGACGAAAAGGTCGGCGAATTCAGGATTGATGGGGGCGGCGGGGGTCATGTGTGCTCCATTCGCAGAGTGGCGGCGCGCCGGAATCGGACGCTGATCGGGCGCTGATTGTAGCGGTTATCGAAGTTCATTGTAATACACTGTTTATAGTTTGTACTACAATTGTGTTGACTTTGTCCCATATGGGGTGACAAACTAAAAAAACAAAAATCATGATTGACCGAGAGAGGAATAGCGAGGGATATGACCAAGACGGATCGACTGACACGCCTGTTCGGCAAGCAGATTGCCCAGGGCGAGTTCGCCCCCGGGTCGGCGCTTCCCTCCGAAAGCGAGTTGTGCGAACGTTTCGACACTTCGCGCAACGTCATGCGCGAGGTCATCAAGGTGTTGTCAACCAAGCGGCTCATCGACGCGCAACGTCATCGCGGTCTGTTCGTCATGCCGTCCGAGCAATGGAACTATCTCGATGCTGACGTGCTGGAGTGGGTGCTCGAGAAAGGGGCGAATCCCTCGCTGGTGCGCTCACTGATCGAAGTGCGCAGCCTGATCGAGCCGACCATCTCGCGTTGGGCTGCGGAGCGGGCGACCGCCGTTGATTTGGTGCAGATCGAAGCGAATTTCAACCGCATGGAGGCCAACCTGGCGAATGTCCAGGTGTTTCAGGAAGCAGACATCCTGTTCCATCGTGCCGTGCTGGTTGCCTCGCACAATCTCGTCATTCAGCAGCTGAGTGACGCGGTTGGTGCTCTTCAGCGGGCTATTTTCGATTTCACGTTCTTGACCGGAGTTCAGCACATGGAACTCACCATCAAGGAACATCACGATCTTTTTGACGCTATCCGGCGCAAGAATCCGGAAGCGGCTGAGGAAGCCTCTCTACGCATGGTGACCCGCACGGCCAGCCGGGCGATTGCCGGTCTTGAGAGGGCAGAAGGAGCTGGTAGCTGATTTTCGTTGGTCCAGTGGTTTGTTTATTCATTACGAGGAGTCACAAATGAAATCATTTGCATTGAAGAAGCTGTTGGTGGTTGGGGCGGTAGGACTGTTCTCGGCGGGCAGCGCCCTTGCGGCGATCAGCGGCAAGGTGGGCCACGCGATGCCGGACAGTCATCCGCAAGCAGCGGCGATGAACAAGTTCGTCGAACTGGTGGGCAAATACACCAACAACAACGTGCAACTGAAGGCGTTCCACAGCGCGGTGCTGGGCAGCGACGAAAAGCAGCTGCAAGGGGTCCAGGCCGGCACGCAAGAGTTCTACATCGGCACGCTCGCGCCGCTGTCCACCCGAATCAAGGAAGTCCAAGTCTGGGACCTGCCCTTCATGTTCGAAAACACCAAGGAAGTGTACGCCCTGCTCGACGGCGAATCCTCCAAGAAAATCTTCCAGAAGCTCGACGGCACCGGCCTGCACGGCCTGATGTGGACCGGCATGGGCTTCCGCAACCTCTCCAACAGCAAGCGCCCGGTCACCAAGCTTGACGACATCAGCGGTCTCAAGATCCGCGTCATGGCCAACCCCGTGGCGCTGGACACCTGGAAGACCATTGGCGCCAACGCCGTCCCGATGGCCTTCGCCGAAGTGTTCACCGCGCTCGAGATCAAGGCCATCGACGGCCAGGAAAACCCCCTCGTGCACATGTGGTCGAATAAGATGCAGGAAGTGCAGAAATTCATCTCCCTGACCAACCACGTCTACACCCCGGTTGCGCTCGTCGTCTCCACGAAATTCTGGGACAAGCTCGGTGACGCCGACAAGGCCGGCATCCAGAAAGCGGCTGACGAAGCCAAGCTCCTGCAACGCCAGCTGCTCGACGAAGGCGACAAGGACGTGATCGGCAAATTCGAACAAGCCGGCGTCAAGGTTAACGAAATCGCCCCGGCTGAACTCGCCAAGATCCAGGAAAAGGTCAAGCCGGTCGTTACCAAGTTCGCCCCGCAGATCGGTGAAGAGTTCATCAAGGGCTTCTACGCCGAAATCGACAAAGTTCGCGCAGGCAAGTAAGACGCAGTAAAACGCCCCTCTCCTGCCCAGCAGGTGCCTCGGCCCCTTGGGTGGGGAGGTGGCCGGTTCTCTTTCCCCGTATCTGACATCCCGTACGCGCCCTCGCGGGGCTGCGCACGGCCACAGGACACACCACAATGGGACGACTCCTCGACCAGCTCTCCGCCGGCTTCATCCGGCTGCTCGAAGTCATCATGGTGCTCATGATGATCGGCATGCTCATCCTCGTCGGCGTTAACGTCTTCCTGCGCATCGCTGCCAACAGCGGCATCGACTTCGCCGAAGAAATTCCGCGCTTCATGTTCATCTGGCTCACCTTCTGCGGCGCCGTCGTCGCCATGAAGTCCAACACCCACATCAACGTCAACATGTTCGTGCACATGGTCAAGCGGCCGGTGCAGAAACTCTTCTACGGCATCACCCAGGCCCTCGTGCTCGTCTGCGGCATCTACATCACCTACGGCACCGTCATGCTGCACGACATCATCTACGAGAACGCCTCGCCGGTGCTGCAGATCAGCACCCTCTGGGTCTACGGCGTCACCTACATCGCCGGTCCCGCGCTGACGCTCATCGCGTTCGCCAACCTCCTTCGCCTCGCCCTCGGCCGGGTCACCGACAAGGAGCTCGCCGAAACCCACGACGAAGACCCCGAAGAACTCGCCGCGCGCGAACTGGAAAAGGTCGGCCTGGAGATGGCCGCCGAAGAAGAAGCGGCCCGTGCCCACGCCGGAGAAAAGAAATGACCCTCATCATCTACGTTTCCGCACTGCTCTTCTTCGTCATCATCGGCACGCCGATCTCCTTTGCCCTGCTCGGCTGTGCACTCGCCCTGATGCTCCACCTCGGCATGACCGACCCGCAGATCATCGTCCAGAACATGTGGGACGGCGCCAACAGCTTCCCGCTGCTCGCCGTGCCCTTCTTCATGCTCGCCGGCGAACTGATGAACGCCGGCGGCATGACCCGGCGCATCATCAAGCTCGCCATGGCCTGGGTCGGGCACATCAAGGGCGGTCTCGGCTACGTCGCCGTCATCGCCTCGGTGATCATGGCCTCGCTGTCCGGCTCGGCGGTGGCGGATACCGCCGCGCTGGCCGCCATCCTCCTGCCGATGATGAAAAGCGCCGGCTACAACCTCCCGCGCTCCGGCGGCCTGATCGCCTCGGGCGGCGTCATCGCCCCGGTCATACCGCCCTCGATCGGCATGATCCTCCTCGGCGTTTCCGGGCAGGTCTCCATCGCCAAGCTCTTCCTCGCCGGCATCGTCCCCGGCATCCTGATGGGCGCCGCGATCATGACCACCTGGTACGTCATCGCCCGCAAGGACGACGTCGTCGTCGAACCGCGCATCCCGCTCAAGCAACGTCTGATCGAAACCCGCAACTCCTTCTGGGCGCTGCTCCTGCCGGTGATCATCATCGGCGGGCTGAAGACCGGCTTCTTCACCCCGACCGAAGCCGCGGTCATTGCCGCCTGGTACTCGCTGGTGGTCGGCCTGTTCATCTACCGCGAGATCAGCATCAAGGACCTCTACGGCCTGTTCCTCGCCGCGGCCAAGACCACGGCCATCGTCCTCTTCCTGGTCGCCGCAGCGTCCGTCTCGGCCTGGCTGGTCACCGCGGTGAACATCCCGCAGCAACTCGGCGAAGTGCTCACCCCGTTCATGGACAACAAGATCCTGCTGATGGCGGTGCTGATGCTCCTCGGGCTGGTGATGGGCTGCGTGCTCGACTTCACGCCGAGCATCCTGATCATGACCCCGGTGCTGATCCCGATCGTCAAGGCGGCGGGGATCGACCCGGTGTATTTCGGGGTGATGTACATCCTCAACCAGTGTCTGGGACTGCTGACGCCGCCGGTGGGCGCGGTGCTGAACGTGATCAGCACGGTCGGGAAGATGCCGATGGCCCGGGTGGTGTGGGGCGTCTGGCCGTTCCTCCTGGCCGAGACCGGGGTGATGATCCTCCTGATTCTCGTCCCCGACATCGTCCTCGTCCCGCTTCAGTGGATGACCCGGTA
>NZ_JCANUT010000056.1:0-24309 GCF_059569095.1 Propionivibrio pelophilus DSM 12018
TACCGCCACTGGCATCCAGGTCTATTTCGCCGATCCTCACAGTCCGTGGCAACGGGGTAGCAATGAAAATGCCAACGGCCTGATCCGCGAGTATCTCCCCAAAAGCACCGATCTGTCCGGTACATCACAGGATGAACTCAATGCCATTGCCTATCGCCTGAACGAGCGTCCTCGCCGCATCCTCGGCTATCAGACCCCCAGAGAGGGGCTTCGCTAAACTGCTCGCGGATGAACAGCTTGACGCCTCAAACACCTGATGCCTACAGCATCAATTCTAGTGTTGCGCTTCAAACTTGACACCAGCCGGTTTTTCCCGGTTTTTCCCGGTTTTTCGGTTTTTTAGGAACTTGGCAGGATTCACATGCGGCGATTATTCGTCGTATTCGGCGCACATTTTGCGGTGAATGGCTTGCGAATGCGGCGAATGGGGTGTTTAATCGCCGCATGAGCAGCGGAGAAAAACTTTACATCTGGCAAGCCAGCGACTGGTCGGACTGGCGTTATGACCTGTCGGTGCTGGCGGGGCCACTGGCCGACGTCAGTCGGGCTCAGGGAGTACTGCTGGGGCGTTTGGCCGATGCCGGTCTGGCTTTGCGTGATCAAGCCAGTCTCGCCGCCTTGACCGAAGACGTGGTGAAGACGAGCGAGATCGAAGGTGAACTGTTAAACGTGGAATCGGTGCGCTCGTCCATTGCCCGCCGACTTGGCGTGGACATCGGTGCCGCTGCACCGGTGGATCGGCACGTCGAAGGCGTGGTCGAGATGGTGCTCGATGCAACATCCCGCAGTGGCGACGCGCTGACTGCCGAGCGCCTGTTCGGCTGGCATGCCGCGCTGTTTCCCACCGGCTATTCCGGCATGAGCAGGATCACCGTGGGCCGGTGGCGTGACGATGTCGCCGGGCCGATGCAGGTCATCTCGGGCGCCATGGGGCGGCGCAGGGTACATTTTCAGGCGCCGCCTGCCGTCGTGTTGCCTGCCGAAATGGTTCGTTTTCTGACGTGGGCCAACGCGGAAACCGGGGAGCCCGCAGTGATCCGGGCAGGGTTGGCGCATCTGTGGTTCGTCACGCTGCACCCCTTCGACGATGGCAACGGACGCATCGCCCGTGCCGTCGGCGATCTTTTCCTGGCCCGCGCCGATGGCAGCACGCAGCGCTTTTACAGTCTGTCGGCGCAAATCCAGCGTGAGCGCCAGAATTACTACGATGTGCTCGAACGTACGCAGAAGGGCTCGCTCGATGTGACCGGCTGGCTCGAATGGTTTCTCGGTACGTTGGGCCATGCCATTGCCAGCGCGCAGACCACGCTGGATGCCGTGTTGGGCAAGGCGCATTTCTGGCTGCGCTGGGCAGGCACACCGTTGAACCAGCGGCAGATCAAGCTGCTCAATCGCCTTCTCGATGGTTTTGAGGGCAAGCTCACCAGCAGCAGGTGGGGATCAATGGCCCGGTGTTCTCCCGATACCGCACTGCGCGACATCACCCAACTGCTGGAACTGGGCATGCTGAAGAAATCACCCGGAGGCGGGCGCAGCACGGGCTACGAGTTGGCTGACTGACGACGAGTGCTTTTCAGGAGGCAACAGCAAACAGCCCCGAGCGGGCATGTTCGCTGACGGCGCGTGCCGCTGGGTGGGTAAGTCGCCGTTCCGGCGAAATGAGGAAATACCGCTCGTGGATTTCCTCGATCACGCCGACCTGCTCGACCTTGTAGTGCGCAACGACGTCGGGCAGGCTGGCGGTCGCGGCTGGAAATATCCCGGCGCCACCCTCGCCGAAAGCCTTCATCAGTGCGCTGTCGTCGAATTCGCCGACGATTCGCATCCAGATGCCCTGACGCTCCAGCCAGCGCGGCAGCGCGCCGTGAAGGGCGCTGTCCTTGCCCGGGAGCAGTAACGGCTGGCCTTCGAGGTTTTCCGGGAAGCGGCCGTTCAGCTTGCCGGCGAGCGCAGGCGAGGCCATGAAAGCGATTGGCGATTCCCCCAGCGGATGGCTGTAGCCCTTGATTTCCGTGCCGGGCGGCATCGGACGGTCGGCCAGCACCATGTCGAGTCGATGGATCGCCATCTCCGCCAGCAGGCGTTCGAGCCGGTCTTCGTGGCATACCAGGCGTACGGCCTCGGGCTGGTCCAATACCGGCGCCAGCAGGCGATGGGCGACGAACTTCGGAACCACGTCGGAGATGCCGACGCGGAAGGTGACGAAGCGTTCTTCCCCGCCCTGGCGCAGGATTTCCTCCAGTTCCGCCCCGGTCTGGAAGATCTCCTCGGCGTAGGAGAGGGCCAACTTGCCCACGGGGGTCAGTTCCATCCGGCGCCCGGTACGGTCGAACAGTGTTACGCCCATCCGTTCCTCCAGTTGCGCGATCTGGACGGAGAGCGTCTGCGGCGCCAGATGCAGGCGCTCGGCCGCGCGGATGATGCCGCCTTCGCGGGCGACGCTGACGAAGTAGTGCAGGTGTTTGAAGTTCAGCATGGCGTTCTCCTGTATTCTATTTTTTAGAACAAATCGAAATATATTATCTGTTTGATTCGAATAAAAGAGATCCCCATAATCCTCCCATCGTTCGTTAACCATGGGAGAAGCAAATGCAGATCCAGATTCACTCCGACGACTTCGATCTGACCGAAGGCCTGCGCGAGCACATCGTCAAACGCCTCGGGTATTCCTTGAATCATGGCCGCGACGTGATCTCCCGCGTTGTCGTGCGTCTCGCCGATGTCAATGGGCCGCGGGGTGGCGTCGACAAGTGCTGCGGCATCGAAGTTCGTCTGAGGGGGGCGTCCACGATCGCCATCGACGACACCCAGGCCGATCTCTACGTCGCCATCGACCGGGCCGCCGAACGCACTGGCCGCACCCTGGACCGCCGGATGGCAAGGCGCCCGCAGTTTGCCACGCGGCGAAATGCCAGCTGGAGTGAACTCGGTGCCGAGCAGGGAGCCGGTTCTTGAGCAACGATGACTTGCTGTTCCTGACCTTGCGTTTTCAGTCGAGTATCTATCCATGAACGATTCCACAGCTGTCAGTTTCGCCACCGGCCCGATGTGGGCCGGTTTCATCGCCTTCGTGCTGGTCATGCTGGCGCTCGACCTGTTCGTGTTCGGCGGGCGCAAGACGCACCGCGTGCACGTCAAGGAGGCGCTGGCCTGGGTGATCGCCTGGGTGTCGCTGGCCCTGGCCTTTGCCGGACTGCTCTGGTGGTATCTGAACGACACGCAGGGGGCCGAGGTGGCACGCGTCAAGACGCTGGAGTTCCTCGCCGGCTATCTGATCGAACAGTCGTTGTCGGTCGACAACATGTTCGTCTTCGTCATGATCTTCGGCTTCTTCGCCGTGCCGCCGGAACTGCAGCGGCGGGTGCTGCTTTACGGCGTGCTCGGGGCGATCGTCATGCGCGCGGGGATGATTTTCGCCGGCGTCTGGCTGGTACAGCAGTTCGCGTGGATTCTCTACGTCTTCGGAGCGTTCCTGATCGCCACCGGCATCAAGATGCTGATCTTCGCCGAACACCAGCCGGACCTGGAGAAGAACCCGTTGTTGCGCTGGCTGCGCAGCCATCTGCGCATCACGCCGAATTTCCATGGCGAGGTCTTCTTCGTGCGGCAAAACGGTCTGCTGTGGGCGACGCCGATGTTCCTCGTGCTGGTGCTCATCGAGGCCAGCGACCTGGTGTTCGCGGTGGACAGTATACCGGCGATCTTCGCCGTGACCACCGACCCGTTCATCGTGTTCACGTCGAACATCTTCGCCATCATGGGCCTGCGCGCGCTCTATTTCCTGCTTGCCGACATGGCGGACCGTTTCCATCTGCTGAAGTACGGCCTCGCCATCGTGCTGGTCTTCATCGGCGGCAAGATGCTCGCGATGCCCTGGTTCCACGTGCCCATCCAATGGTCGCTGTCCATCGTCGCCGGCATCATCCTTGTCTCTGTGCTCGCCAGCCTGGCGATTTCCAGGCAGCCGCTTGTCTCAAGGGAGGATGCATGAACCCGATCGTTGGTAGGCAGTTCGCTTTTGTTTAGTACCTATTTTTTCCGACTGAAAAGGAGATACAGATGAACCGCAACGATCCCCGCGCCCGCGCCATTGCCCTGCCGCAAAGCGGCCTCGAGTCGGCCCTTTCGACCAACAAGGTGATCCGCAACACCTATCTGCTGTTGTCGCTGACCCTCGCGTTCGCCGCTCTTACAGCTGGCGTTTCAGCCGCGCTCAACTTGCCGCACCCCGGCATCCTCCTGACGCTTGTCGGCTACTTCGGCCTGCTTTTCGCCGTGCATAAGCTCCAGAACAGCGGTGGCGGAATCATCGCCGTGTTCGCGCTGACCGGCTTCATGGGCTACACCCTGGGGCCGATCATCAACCGCTATCTCGGGTTGCCCAATGGCGGCGAGATCGTCATGCAGGCGATGGGAGCGACCGCCGTGATCTTCATCGGCCTTTCAGCCTACGCCCTGACCACCCGTAAGGATTTCAGCTTCATGGGCGGCTTTTTGAGCGTCGGCATTCTGGTCGCGTTCCTTGCCGGCCTGGCGGCTTTTTTCTTCGAGATTCCGGCGCTGTCGCTGACCGTCTCGGCGGCTTTCGTGCTGCTGATGTCCGGCCTCATCCTCTATGAGACGAGCAACATCATTCACGGGGGCGAGACCAACTACGTGCTGGCGACGGTGACCCTGTTCGTCTCGATCTTCAACCTGTTCACGAGCCTCTTGCAGTTGCTCGGAGTTTTTAACGGCGACGAGTGAGAGGGCGCCCGAGGGCCACCGGCCGCGATCAGCCGGCCCGGTGCAGCAACGACGTTTCAGCTGGACGGCCTTCCAGGAACAGCGATGCGGTGGCCGCGGGCGTTTGTGCCACGCGTTTTCCGCGCCGGTAGACGGCCAAACGCGTGGCGCGCAGACGGATTGCCTCGATCGGATCCTGCGCCTGCAAGAGCACGAAATCGGCGTGGCATCCCGGTTCGAGACCATAACCATCGAGATGCAGGATGTCAGCCGGGCGGGTGGTGACGGCGTCGAAACACTGGCGCATCGCGGCCTGGCTGGTCATCTGCGCAACCTGCAGGCCCATGCCGGCGACTTCGAGCATGTCGGCAGAACCGAGCGAGTACCACGGGTCCATCACGCAGTCGTGGCCGAAGGCGACGTTGACGCCCTGGGCCAGCAGCTCGGGAACGCGGGTCAGGCCGCGCCGTTTCGGGTAAGTGTCGTGCCGGCCCTGCAGGGTGATGTTGATCAGCGGATTGGCGATGACGCTGACACCGGCCTCGGCGATCAGCGGCAGCAGCTTGCTGACGTAGTAGTTGTCCATGCTGTGCATGGAGGTGCAGTGCGAACCGGTGACGCGGCCCTGCAGACCGAGGCGCTGCGTTTCGAAGGCCAACGTCTCGATGTGCCGCGACAGCGGGTCGTCGGACTCGTCGCAATGCATGTCGACCATCCGGCCTTCTGCCGCGGCGATTTCACACAGCAGCTTCACGCTGAGCGCGCCGTCGGCCATCGTGCGTTCGAAGTGCGGAATGCCGCCGACCACGTCGACGCCCATTGCCAGCGCCCGCTTCAGCTTTTCGACGCCCTGCGGGTCGCGCAGCACCCCGTCCTGCGGGAAGGCGACGAGCTGCAGGTCGAGATACGGCGCGACGCGGCGCTTGACTTCGAGCAGCGCCTCGACGGCCAGCAGGCGCGGGTCGCAGACGTCGACATGGCTGCGGATCGCCAGCAGGCCCTTGGCGACAGCCCAGTCGCAGTAAGCGAGTGCCCGTTCGATCAGCGCTTCCTGCGTCAGCAGCGGCTTCAGCTCGCCCCACAGCGCGATGCCTTCGAGCAAGGTCCCGCTGGCATTCACCCGCGGCAGACCGTAACTCAACGTGGCATCCATGTGGAAATGCGCGTCCACGAAGGGCGGGCTGACAAGCAGGCCGCCGGCGTCCAGCGTTTCGTGGGCTGGCGTCGTCGCGGGCGTCAGTCCGGCATCGACTGCGACGATTTTGCCGACAGTGATGCCGAGGCCCATGCCTTGGCGACCATCGGGCAGGGTGGCGTTGTGAACGAGGAGATCGAGCATGTCAGCGTTCGCCTTTCCGGTACGGTTTCATCAGCGCCTGCGGGTAGGCCGCATTGCGGGCGACCACTACCAGCGCAAGGATCGAGAGCAGGTAGGGGAGCATCAGGTAAAGCTGGTACGGCAGCAGCGAATCGCCGGCCTGTTGCAGACGCAGCTGCAGCGCGTCGAAGAAGGCGAAAAGCAGGGCGCCAAGCAGGGCTTTGCCCGGTCGCCACGAGGCGAAGACCACTAGGGCGACGCAGATCCAGCCGCGGCCATTGACCATGTTGAAGAAAAAAGCGTTGAACGCCGACAAGGTCAGGAAGGAGCCGGCAATGCCCATCAGCGCCGAGCCGGCGACGATCGACGCGGTGCGCGTTGCCATCACCGAGACGCCCTGGCTTTCGGCGGCCTGCGGGTTTTCGCCGACCATGCGCAGCGCCAGTCCGGCCGGGGTGCGGTAGATCGTATAGGCGATGAGCGGCACCAGCAGCAACGCGAAGAGCGTCAGCGCGGTCTGTTGTCCGAGCACGGGAAGCGGCAGCCAGCTCATTTCCGCGAAGGGGGTGATCGTCGGTGGCGTGTTGACCTTCGGGAAGCTGAGCCGATAGCCGTAGTAGCTGAGCGCCGAAGCCAGCATCGTGATGCCGAGTCCCGAAACGTGTTGCGACAGCGGCAGCACGACCGTCAGGAAGGCGTGCAGCAGCCCGAAGACCCCGCCGGTCGCCGCCGCCACGGCGACACCGCCCCATAGCGGCAAGCCGTTGTAGACGGCCAGCCAGCCGGTGAACGCACCCGCGACCATGATGCCTTCGATACCGAGGTTGAGCACGCCGGCACGCTCGCAGAGCAGCACGCCGAGCGTGCCGAAGATCAGCGGTGTGGCGATGCGCAGGGTGGCGACCCAGAAGGCCGCGTTGCTCAGGATGTCGATCAGGTCGGTCATTTGGCCATCCGGACTCGGTATTGGGTCAGCAGCGTTGCCACCAGCACGGCGATCAGCGAGGTCGCGACGATGACGTCGGCTATGTAGGTCGGAACGCCTACGGCGCGGCTCATGCTGTCGGCGCCGACCAGCACGCCGGCGACGAACAGGCTGGCAGCGACCACGCCGAGCGGGTGCAGTCCGGCCAGCATGGCGATGACGATGCCGGTGTAGCCGTAGCCCGGCGACATGTCGAGCGTGACGTAGGCGGTCCGCCCGGCGACCTCGAAGGCGCCGGCCAGCCCGGCCAGTCCGCCCGAGAGCAGCGAGACCAGCACGATCGTGCGGGTGATCGGCACACCGGCGAAGCGGGCGCCTTGGGCGTTGGCGCCGAGGGCGCGGATATCGAAGCCGAGCACGGTGTACTTGAGCGCGGTCCACACCGTCACGGCCAAGCCCAGCGCGAGGAGCAGGCCGCTATGCACTCGTGTTTGCGGAATCAGCTTGTCGAACTGCAGTGCGTCCTGCAGTGCCACGCTTTGCGGCCAGCCGAGCGCCATCGGGTCCTTCATCGCGCCGTCGAGCAGCCAGGAGACGCCGAGCAGGATGACGAAATTGAGCAGAAGGGTGGTGACTACCTCGTCAACACCGAGCCGTGCCTTCATCAGCGCCGGGCCGAGGAGGAATGCGGCGCCCGCGAGTGCCGCCGCGAGCAGCATCAGCGGCATCAAGATCCATGGCGAAAGCTCGAAACCGGTTCCGCCATGCAGTCCGCCGACGGCTACCGCTGCCAACGCGCCGGCGTAGAGCTGGCCCTCGGCGCCGATGTTGAACAGTCGGGCACGAAAGGCGACGGCGGCGGCGAGGCCGGTCAGAATCAGCGGAATGGCGCGGGTGAGCGTTTCGCTCAGGGCAAAGACCGAGCCGAATCCGCCCTTGAGCAGCAGCACGTAGGTCTTGCCGATCGGCGCGCCGGCCCACAGCACCAGCAGCGCGCTGACGATCAGGGTGAACAGGATGGCGCCCGCCGGTGCCAGGATCATGGCGCGGCGCGATGTCGTGTGGCGTTTTTCCAGCCTCATGCAGGTACTCCAGTTTCCCCGGGGGCGTGCAGCCCCGCCATCGCCAGGCCGATCTCCTCGCGCGTCCAGTCCTCGTAGGGCCGGGCCTCGGTCAGGTGGCCGTCGTGCATGACGGCGATGCGGTCGCCGAGTTCGAGCACCTCATCGAGGTCGTCGGAGATGAGCAGGATGGCGGCGCCGGCATCGCGCGCGGCAATGAGCTGGTCGTGAACGTAGGCGACGGCGCCGATGTCCAGCCCCCAGGTGGGCTGATGCGCCACGATCAGGTTCGGCACGGCCTTTTCATCCGCCCCCGGCGGGGGGAGCAAGGCGCGGCCAAGGATCAGCTTCTGCATGTTGCCGCCGGACAGCGTCCGCGCGGCGGTCGTTGCGCCGCCGCCGCGGATGTCGAAATGAGCGATGACGGCGTCGGCATGGTCGCGTGCGACTTTGCGGCGGATCCACGACAGGCGCGAGAAAGCGCCGGTGCGCAGGCGTTCGGCGACGGCGTTTTCCCAGAGTGGGAGATCGCCGATCACGCCGACGGCGTGCCGGTCTTCCGGAATGCGCGCGACGCCCTGTTCCACGAGCCAGGACGGCGACGCCTGCAACGGCCTCCCGCGCAGGCGGGCGCTGCCGGAGGTCGCCGGAAGCGTGCCGCAGAGTAGCTCGGCCAGTGCGCGTTGCCCGTTGCCCGAGACGCCGGCGACGGAGACGATCTCGCCGCGTCGCAGCGACAGTGAGACCGACGACAGCCGCTCGCGGCCGCCATCCTTGCGCGCCGTGCTGACGTCCTCCAGAACGCACACCGGTGCGCCGGGCGAGGCAGCGGGGCGCCGCTCGGGCGGCGCAAGCGCGTGGCCGACCATCCATTGCGCCAGCTGCGCCTGCGTCGTGTCGGCGGTGCGTGCCTGCGCGACCAGCCGGCCAGCACGCAGCACGGCGACCCGGTGGGATACGCGCATGACTTCGCCGAGTTTGTGACTGATGAAAATGATCGACAAGCCCTGGTCGACCATCTGGCCCAGCGTCGCGAAAAGCGCTTCGCTTTCCTGCGGCGTGAGCACGGCGGTCGGCTCGTCGAGAATCAGGATGCGGGCGCCACGGTAGAGCGCCTTGAGAATTTCGACCCGCTGGCGTTCGCCAACGGAGAGCCGGGCGACGGGCATCTCCGGCTGCACCGGCAAGCCGAAGCGCTGCGCAACGGCGAGGAGCTTTTCGCGTGCCGCACGGCGCCGTGAAAACAGTTGCCAGAGCGATTCCGTCCCCATCAACACGTTTTCGAGCACCGTCAGATTGTCGGCCAGCGCGAAATGCTGATGCACCATGCCGATGCCGGCTGCCAGCGCGGCGGCCGGGTTGCCGATCGGCAGCGGCTGGCCGTTGACGCTGATCTCGCCCTCATCGGCCACGTAATGTCCGAACAGGATCGACATCAGCGTGGACTTGCCGGCGCCGTTCTCCCCGAGCAGCGCCAGGATCTCTCCCGCGCCGACGGACAGGCTGACGTCGTCGTTGGCGACGAGATCGCCAAAACGCTTGGTGATCCGGCGCATTTCCAGCGCCGGTTTTGCTGCGGATGGTTCCAAGGTTTCTTACGCGGTTGGGTTACTTCGCGGTCGACTTGGGTTGCTTGTCGTCGATCTTGACGGTGAATTTGCCTTCGAGAATTTCCTTCTCGCGTGCCTTCACCTTGGTCATGATCTCGGCCGGTACCTTCTTCTCGAACGTGCCGAGCGGGGCGAGTTCCGAACCCCTGTACTTCATCATCGAATAGATGCCGTAGTCTTCGGCGGCGAACTTGCCTTCCTTGACCAGCTTGATGGCGCGATCGACGGTCGGCTCCATGTTCCACAGCGCCGAGGCGACGACCGTGTCCGGATACTGCGGCTGGGTGTTGATCACGTTGCCGATCGCCAGCTTGCCCTTTTCCTTGGCCGCATCGCTGACGCCGAAGCGCTCCGCGTACATCACGTCGACGCCCTTGTCGATCATCGCGAAGCTGGCTTCCTTGGCCTTGGGCGGATCGAACCAGCTGTTGATGAAGCTGACGGAGAATTCAACCTTCGGGTTGGTTTCCTTCGCCCCGGCCATGAAGGCGTTCATCAGGCGATTGACTTCCGGGATCGGGAAGCCGCCGACCAGGCCGATCTTGTTGCTCTTGGTCATCCCGCCGGCGATCAGGCCGGTGAGGTAGGCCGGTTCCTGGATGAAGTTGTCGAAAACGCTGAAGTTCGGCGCCTGCGGCTTGCCGGAGGAGCCCATGACGAAGGCAGTTTTGGGGAAATCCTTGGCGACCTTGCGCGCGGCGGCTTCGACAGCGAAGACTTCGCCCAAGATCAGCTGGTTGCCGGCCGTCGCGTATTCGCGCATGACCCGCTCGTAATCGGCGTTGGCGACGTTCTCGGTGGCCTGGTACTCGATCTCGCCGCGCGCTTCGGCGGCCTTCAGCGCCTTGTGGATGCGGCTGACCCACTGCTGCTCGAACGGCACGGTGTAGATCGCGGCGACCTTCAGTTTGGCCTGCGCGAACGAGAGACCCGGCATGGCGGCCATCAGGGCCGTGGCGAGAACGATGAGCTTGCGACGCGTCAATTGCATGATTTCTCCTGTAGGTGACTGAATTTCGTTGCTTGCCCGGCGTGTGGCCCAGGATGAAACGATCCGGGCCGTCGTCTTGATCTGATCGGGCAAGGTCGGGGTGTCTCGACCTCGTGGTTTAGCAAGAGACATGCCGCTCGTCGTCAGGTCCGTTACGCAAGGCGTTTCCGGACGAAACAGCGGAAAAAGCGTCGTATCCGGTTCCAGCGCGGGGCGAAGGATAGACGAAAGTCAGGCGAACGCGAAGGGCAAATGCACCAAGTTGATTCGCGGCGCAGATGTGGCGTGCGCTTGCGGTGCGAGGTGGTGTTTGTGATCTCAGGCGTGGGAGGTTGGTGAATCGCTGAGTTTCGCCTGCAGGCGAGGAACTTCTTCTTGTCTTGCCAAGAAGAAGGCGCGCCCGCTGCATCGCCCGGCGTAGCCGGGTGCTCTGCGCTGCTCGACGACGCAGAGGGCAAAGGGAAAAACGAGCGGTGTTTCAACCGATGGTGGTAGTGATCGGTTGGTTTTGAGCTTCCCCTTGTGCAGCGCCGAGCAACGGAGGCGAGCCGGGGGAAGTCGGCGAGCACTGTTTGAGGGGCGTAGCCCCGAGTTGCGCAGCCGCCCGGCTTGCTGAGTAGCGCAGGGAAGTCGGCGAAGCCGACCGCGTAACGCGGGGTCGCCTTTTCTTTGGCTCCTTTCTTTTGGCGAAGCAAAAGAAAGGATGCTCGCGCGTCAGGCGCGGAACACAGCGTCTCGGCAAACTCCCCCGCCAGATCTCACAAACAGCCAAGCGAAATGGCAAATGGACAATCCGGGGGGAATCAGAAACTTCATGGGAACAGGTGCATTACCTCGCCGAGCTACTCTTCCCCTGTCGGCCTTGCTGCCCGTTGCGCCCCTCCTTGCGGGGCGATCCGCCAGCACCCGGCTTGCCGGCCGGAGCCGGTGCCTTCGGCTTGCCCGTCCGCGAGGCGCTTCCCCGGCGCCCACCTGCCGGGTGTTGCCCACCGCGTGTGCCGGCCGAACGCAGCTGGATCGGTTCCGGGCGAATGCTAGGGTCCGGCTCGTAACCCGGATGTGCCAGCACGTCGATCGGCTTCCTGATCAGCCGCTCGATGTCTTTCAGCAGCTTGTGCTCATCGACGCAGACCAGCGAGACGGCCGATCCTTCAACCCCGGCGCGACCGGTGCGGCCGATGCGATGGACGTAATCCTCAGGCACGTTCGGCAACTCGTAGTTGACGACATGCGGCAGCTCGTCGATGTCGATGCCGCGTGCCGCGATGTCCGTGGCCACCAGCACGTGCAGCTTGCCGGTCTTGAAATTGCCCAGCGCCCGGGTGCGGGCGCCCTGGCTCTTGTTGCCGTGGATCGCGTCGGCCTCGATACCGGCCTTGGTCAGTTTTTCCGCCAGCCCGTTGGCGCCCCACTTGGTGCGGGTGAACACCAGCACCTGGTACCAGCCCTTTTCCTTGATCAGGTCGATCAGCAGGTCACGCTTGCGCTCCCGGTCGACCTTGTAGACATACTGCGTGACCAACTCGGAGGCGGTGTTGCGCCGTTCCGATTCGACGTATTCCGGATCGACGAGGAAGCTGCCAGCCAGCGTACGGATCTCGTCGGAGAAGGTCGCCGAGAACAGCAGGTTCTGACGCTTCTTCGGGAGCAGGGCGAGCACCTTGCGGATGTCGTGGATGAAGCCCATGTCGAGCATGCGGTCGGCCTCGTCGAGCACCAGTACGTCGATGCCGGACAGGTCGACGGTGCGCTGCTGCGCGTGGTCGAGCAGGCGGCCCGGGGTAGCTACCAAAATGTCGACGCCTTTCCTGAGCGCGGCGATCTGCGGGTTGATGCCGACGCCGCCAAAAATCACCAGCGACTTGAAGGGCAGGTGGGCGCCGTAGGTACGGACGCTGTCCTCGACCTGCGCCGCCAGCTCGCGGGTCGGCGTCAGGATCAGCACGCGGATCTTGCGCGGGCCGGTGGCCTTGCTGCTCGCCAGTCGGTTGAGGATCGGCAGGGTGAAGCCGGCGGTCTTGCCGGTGCCCGTCTGGGCGCAGGCCATCAGGTCATGTCCGGCGAGAACCTTGGGGATGGCCTGGGCCTGGATCGGGGTGGGGGTTTCATAGCCTTGATCGGCAATGGCGCGCAGGATCTCGGGGACGAGACCCAGTTCGGTGAATTTCACGTGTGGGAACTCCAGGCATCTGCCCTGCGTGCGCGGATGACCGCGGATGCACGAACCAGTCTGGGAAGATGCTCAGGGATTGTGGGGTCCAGTCGGGCGAAGCTGCCGGGCCGGATCGGACGCGCGCCAAGACTGATGAATGACGCTGCGAGGAGGCGCGATCCTAACACGTCCCGGGTGTTCCCTGTCGGGAACTTGTCCGTGGCACCGCGGATTTTTGCTCACGGGCGTGCGCTGATCCTCTGCAGCCGGTTGTTGCCCGACTCCGGGAGGTGGGGAAGCATCAAACCCGTCGGCGATCGATTTGGCCAGCAGCACCGGTTTATGGCTCACTGCCGCGAGACGGCCTTTCGCCCTTTGCGCTCGGCTGCCGCCAACTCCTTCTCGCCGAGTACAAAATCGGCGCTGTCGGTAAGTCGCTGCAAGGCCAGGTCGATAAACGCCCGTGCTCGCACCGGCTGCGCGTCCCGACTGCCGTAATAGATGAAATAGCCCGCGTGGTCGGCAACGTGCTGGGTGAGAAGAGGAACCAGCCTTCCGGCGCGGATGTGCGGCGCGGCGATGACGCTGGCCAGTTGGCCGATGGCGGTGCCGGCGAGGATCGTGCGCAGTTCGATGTCTTCGTCATTGGTGCAAAACGCGGGTGCGACAGGGTGATCGACCAGCGCGTCACCGATCTTGACGCGCCAGGGAAGCACGCGGCCCTTGTTGGTGGATCGGTAGGCGCAGCACTTGTGCGCTCCGAGGGCGTCGAGGCTGTCGGGCACGCCACAGCGCCGCAGGTAGTCCGGCGATGCGCAGATGATCAATTGCAAGGGGAATAACCGGCGCGCAATCACGCCTTCGTGCGCGGACAAGCCGATCCGGAAACCGACATCCACGCGGTCTTCAACCCAATTGCCGATGCGGTCGTCCAGCTGGACATCCGGTTGGATGTCAGGGTACTGGCGACAGAACTCGTCGAGAACCGGACCCACCACCGGTACAAACATCGAATGCGGCCCGACGATCCTGAGCGGACCCGCGATTTCATCCTTGGTGCTCTTTGCGGTCTGGAGTGCGCGCTGCAGACCCAGCAACGCCGGTTGCGCCGACTCCAGCAGGCGCTGTCCTTCTTCCGTGAGCGACATGCTTCGCGTGGTCCGATGAAACAGCCGGACCCCCAGGTGCTGCTCCAGCTGCGCCAGCGCCTGGCTCGCGGCCTGGGGCGTGATGCCTTGCGCCGCAGCCGCCTTGCGCAGGCTGCCCAGCTCAGCGGTTTTGACAAAGGTGGTGATCGACCGCAGTTCGTTGATTGGCATGGGCACTCCATTGAAGCCGATTAACAATCCCTGCTTTCCAATCTATCAAGGAATAGTGGGCTAGTGGGGTGTTTATCCGGCGAATATAGTGCGCAACATCAGAACACGCAACGTGTCTTGTCGGCACGGCCAAGCCTCTTGCCGGCAAGTTCCTTATCGATCCTTTCACGCCAGCGAGATCGCGACCATGCGCAACTTCACAGAATGCGGTAATGCCGGATTGCTGACCGCGGGCGCAGCCTCCGGCATGGTGAATGTGGCCAACCCACTGGGCACCTCCCGCGGCTAAGTGTTTCATCCCCCCCCCCCGTAACCGATTTCCAACTTCAACGGAGACACCATGAAAAAGTTCGCCCTGCCTCTGATTCTGACCGCGATTGCTTCCTCCTCCTGGGGGGCAACTCCTCAAGAGAAGAACGATGCGGCACCGTCGGCAAGCATTTCCCACGAAGCGTCCCGTACGGTCAGTAAAGGGCCGGAGGAGCGTTTCACCGGGAACGTTCGCATCATGTACCTGTTCCCGGCGAATGCCCCGGCAAAAGCGACGGGCGGGCAGGTCACCTTTGATGCTGGCGCACGCACGGCCTGGCATACGCATCCGCTGGGTCAAACGCTGATCGTCACCTCCGGAACAGGCCGCGTGCAGTTCTGGGGCGGGGCGATCCAGGAGATCAAACCCGGCGATGTCGTCTGGATTCCGCCCGGCCAGAAGCACTGGCACGGCGCAGCGCCGGCGACGCCCATGACGCACATCTCAGTCCAGGAATCGCTCGAGGGCAAGACGTCCGACTGGTTTGAAAAAGTCACCGACGAACAGTACGGCATTGTCGCCGTTGCCCCAGCGACGAAGCCCGCGCCCAACAAGAATTCGCGTGCCCAGCAACTGTTCGGCGAGATCGCGCCGAAGTTCGCGGAGTTGACCGACGACGTCCTGTACGCCGACGTCTGGGCGCGCCCCGGCCTCTCCAAGCGGGACCGAAGCCTGATTACCGTCAGTGCCCTGGTCGCCATGAACCGCCCGGATCAGCTGCGTTCGCACCTCGGACTGGCCAGCCGGAACGGCCTGACGCGTGAAGAACTGGCCGAGGCCATCACCCACCTCGCGTTCTATTCCGGTTGGCCGAGCAGTGTCACGGCGGCAGTCATCGCCAAAGAAGTTCTCCAGCCGAAGTGATCATTGCTTCGGCCCGATGAATACAAAGCTATCGTCATACCGGCGTAGGCCGGTATCCAGTATCGGAGAGAAATCACCGACTGGACCCCGGCCTCCGCCGGGGTGACGAATTCAACTATCTTCGGGTCTCATCAATAAAGACCGACGAAGTCCTCAGGAGCAATTGCAATGAAGTCAAAACTGATCCATTCCGTTCTATTCGCCGCAACGATCAGCGCGTTGTCAGGAGTAACCATGGCCGCCGACTACAAACAGAATCCCTTCACCCTGGCCTACGAAGGTGCGATTACCGAAAACGTCAAAGGCCAGGTCAACATCCGACCCGTCACTTACAAGCTGAATGGCCTCGATATTTCGGCCAACGTGTACACGCCGGCCAACTACGACGCAAGCAAGAAATATCCGACCATCGTCGTCGCCCACCCCAACGGCGGCGTCAAGGAACAGGTCGCCGGCTTGTACGCCCAGCGCCTGGCGGAGCAAGGCTATATCGCCATCGCCGCGGACGCCGCGTATCAAGGCGCCAGTGGTGGTCAGCCGCGCAACGTGGATAAGCCCGCCTTCCGGATCGAAGACATCCACGGCATGGCCGACTTCATCAGCCAGTACGCCGGTGTCGATACCGCGCGTCTGGGCCTGCTCGGTATTTGTGGTGGCGGCGGCTATTCGCTGGCCGCGGCGCAAACCGACAAGCGCTTCAAGGCGATTGCGACGGTGAGCATGTTCAACTCCGGGCGGGTGCGCCGCAATGGCTACGTCGATTCGGCACTGAACACGATCCAGACCCGTCTGCAGCAGGCCTCGGCTGCCCGCGCCCAGGAGGCGGCGGGTGGTAAGGTGCTCTATTCCGGCGACGCCAACCTCTCCGACGAGCAGATCGCCAAGTTGCCGTTCGATCTGTACCGGCAGGGTTACGAGTACTACTGGAAGACACACGCGCATCCCAACTCGACCTTCAAGCACACCACCAGCAGCCTGCTCGACCTGATGCGCTTTGATGCCACCAACCAGATCGAACTGATCGACCAGCCCCTGCTGATGATCGCCGGAACCAAGGCCGACAGCCTGTACATGACCGAGGATGCCATTGCCAAGGCCACCGGCGCGAAGGACAAGGAACTGTTCCTGATCGAAGGCGCCACGCACATCGAAACCTACTGGAAACAGCCCTACGTGAATCAGGCGGTGCAGAAGCTGGGGCAGTTTTACGGCAAGACTCTCTGAGGAAACTCTGATTTATCGAAGAATTGTCATTCCGGCGCAGGCCGGAATCCAGAAAATTCAACGAACTGGACCCCGGCCTTCGCCGGGGTGACGAATATTTCAGCGTTTCCCTAAGACAAATTTTGGGGCGCGTGCATAAGGCCCCCCATTTTGTGAAATCCATGAAGAGAAGGGGTTGGAAATGACCAAAACAGTAGTTGACGCGCAAAGACGCAAATTCATCGGCACCTCAATGGCCGTCGCATCCGGCGCAGCTGTTGTCGGCTCCGGCCTTGTCGGCTGCGCACAGGCGCAGATCCAGCCCGGGGCGGCGAATTCCGGTCGTTCGACCGCCGCGGCGCAGATCAGCGCGCGGCGCAAGCTCGGCCAGCTGGAAGTCTCCAGCATCGGCCTCGGCGTCCAGAACATGCACCGCACCTACCAGACGATCGTTCCGGCCCGACCGGAGATGATCGACATCATCCGCACGGCCTATGAGCGCGGCGTCACCTTTTTCGATACCGCCGAAGCCTATGGCCCGCATGAGTGCGAGCGGATTCTCGGCGAAGCCATCGCGCCCTTCCGCGACAAGGTGGTGATTACCAGCAAGTTCGGCTGGAACATCGATCTCAAGACCGGCGCCCGGGGTCCGGGGCTGATCAGTCGTCCGGACCACATCAAGCTCGCCGTCGAAGGTTCGCTCAGGCGCCTGCGCACGGACCGCATCGATCTGCTCTACCAGCACCGCGTCGATCCGCAGGTGCCGATCGAGGACGTGGCCGGCGCGATCAAGGATCTGATGGCCCAGGGCAAGGTGCTGCACTGGGGGATGTCCGAGATGGGGCTGAAGACCTTGCGCCGGGCGCATGCCGAGCAGCCCGTGACGGCTGTCCAGAGCGAATATTCGATGCTCTGGCGCGGGCCGGAGAAAGAAGTCCTGCCCGTGTGCGAGGAGCTGGGCATCGGTTTCGTGCCGTGGAGCCCGCTCGGCGTGGGTTTCCTCACCGGCGCCATTGACGACAAGACCAACTTCGCCGACGGTGATTTCCGCAAGACCGAAACCCGCTTCGCGACTGAGAACCGGGGGCACAACCTGGCGCTCGTAACGCTCATAAAAACCTGGGCGGAACGCAAGAACACAACCCCGGCTCGCATTGCGCTGGCCTGGCTGCTGGCGCAGAAGCCGTGGATCGTGCCGATTCCCGGCACCACCCAGATGGCTCACATGCTCGACAACATCGGTGCGGCGGAAATCTCCTTCAGTGCCGACGAGCTTGCCGCGCTGAATGTGTCATTGGCGGGGATCATCATCCAGGGCGAACGCCTGCCGCCGGTGGTGCAAGCCTACAGCGATGTCGAGGCGCCGCTGAAGTGAGGCGGCCGAGAGACTGCGCCCGATCAGAAAATCAGAGTGAAAGGAATTGCATGAACATCAAACGCCAGAGTGTCCGAATCCTCTCCGCGCTGGTCTTCGCGGCGCTTTCGGCATCGTCGCTGACCCACGCCGCACCGGGCGACACGGCAAAGCCGCTGATGATCCATGAACAGGGCAGCTTCGCCGTCGGCGGCACCGTGATCCAAAGTCCCGGTAGCTTCGAGACGGCCAATCCAGCCTCCGGCGGGCAGACGCTGCACGGCGACCATGCCCGTGTGTTCTATCAGGTGCCGGTCAATGCCCGGAAACTGCCGCTGGTGATGTGGCATGGCTTCGGGCAGTTCTCCAAGACCTGGGAGACAACCGCCGATGGTCGCGAGGGCTACCAGAACCTCTTTCTGCGCCGAGGCTTCGCGACCTACCTGATCGACCAGCCGCGTCGCGGCGCCGCAGGGCGCGGCACGGTCGGCGGCACTGTCAGCGCCACACCGGACGAACAGCGCTGGTTCAACACCTTCCGGGTCGGCGTCTGGCCCGACTATTTCCCTGGCGTGCAGTTCTCGCGCTCCAAGGAGGCGCTAGAGCAGTACTTCCGTTCGATGACGCCGGACACCGGCCCGATCGACGTCAAGGTAACGAGCGATGCGGTCTCGGCATTGTTCGACAAGATCGGCCCCGGCATTCTGGTAACGCATTCGCACAGTGGTGGCATGGGCTGGCTGGCAGCGATGAAAAATCCGCGCATCCGGGCCATCGTCTCGTACGAACCCGGCAGCGGTTTTGTCTTCCCGGAAGGCGAAGTGCCTCGGGCGATGGCCAGTTCGGCCGGCGCGCTGGAACCGGCCGCGATTCCGCAAGCGGAGTTCATGAAACTCACCAAGATCCCGATCGTCATCTATTACGGCGACTTCATTCCGAAGGAGCCGATGGCCAATCCCGGGCAGGATGGCTGGCGCGTGCGCCTGGCCATGGCCAGGCTCTGGGCGGCAGCCATCAACCGTCATGGCGGTGATGCGAAGGTTGTACATCTGCCGGAGGTCGGCATCCGCGGCAACACGCACTTCCCGTTCTCGGATCTCAACAATGTGGAAATTGCCGATCTGATGTCGAAGTTCCTGGCCGAGAAACATCTGGATTGATCGTGACCGGGGCCGGATCGATAACTGGGCGACAAGGAATGGATGACAACGACGGCGGGTGGAATTTGAATGGGTGCGCTTAAATTTGCCGGGCTGTCGCTGCTGCTGGTGTCGACGCCCTCCCTGTCTGATGCGGCGCAGAACGAACCGCTATCGTCAGGCCGTGTTGCCGGGAAGGTCATCGCCCATCATGCGTCAGGGCCTCAAAGCGGCCCCCTGAGCACCGCCAGCCGACTCTCGGACCTGCTGAGTCATCCCGCATTTGCCGGTTTTTCCCGGCTCCTGTTGCCGTGGGATGATCGTTCCTACGATGGCGATATGCGGCTGAACAACATCAGCTCGCTGCTTCCGTACCACAGCCATGTCGATCCGGGCGTCGTGGTCGGCGCCCTGAATCGACTGATTGGCGATGTCAGCACCGGCAAAAGCATTTTTGTCGATTTCTATTCAGAAGCACAAAAGCGGGCGGATCCGTCGAAACGGCACGCCGGGCTGTTCTTCTTCCGCGGGAAGCCAGGCGCGCCGTTTGCGATCATTGCGCCGGGCGGCGGGTTTTCCTACGTCGGCTCCGTTCACGAAGGGTTTCCCTACGCCGTTGAAATCAACAGGCAGGGATACAACGCGTTTGTCCTGAAATATCGGGCAGGACTTGGCGGCGGGGTCGCCACGCAGGATCTGGCGGCGGCCATTTCTTACATCTTCGACCACGCCGAAATGCTCGGTGTCGGGTCACAGGATTATTCCGTGTGGGGCAGTTCGGCAGGCGCCAGGATGGCGGCCGCCGTTGGCTCGCATGGCGTCGCCGCCTTCGGGGGAAAGACGCTGCCGAAGCCCGCCACCGTGGTGATGGCCTATACCGGGCACGCCGACTATTCGACGAACGAACCACCCACTTTCGTCGTGGTTGGCGACCATGACGGCATTGCCCCGCCAGCGATCATGGAGCGGCGGGTCGCGGTTTTGACGCAGGCCGGAACCCCGGTTGTCTATCGAAAATACCCCGATATCGGCCATGGTTTTGGCCCCGGCACAGGAACGAGTGCCGAGGGGTGGGTGACGGACGCCACGCGTTTTTGGGAACGCTTCATTTTGAAGAGATGAAACATCCCGGCTTGGTCCCCCGGTAAAGCCGGTCGTGGCACGCCTCGGCACTTGTCCTGCTTCAAACGCCATCGACCCCGCACAGCGCGAGGATTGCCCGCAGCCCCGGGCTGAGGTGTTTGTCCCGGTGCAGAACGACCTGGAATTGTCGTTCCAGGTTGAGAAAGGGCGTTGCGACCGGGGCGAGCCAGCCGGACTGGAAGGCGTCGCGCAGTTCGAGGGTCGAGAGGCAGCCGATGCCGAGGCCGTTGCGGACGCACTGGCGGATTGCTTCCGGTTGTTCGAGTTCGAAGGCGATGCGGCGCGGCAGGCTGGCGCTGGCCAGTGCCCGGTCGAAGACGTCGCGGGTGCCGGAGCCTTTTTCGCGCAGGATCCAGCTCGCTTCCTTGAGGTCGTCGTGGGTCGCGGTTTTTCCGGCCAGCGGGTGGTCGGACGCGACGAAGACGCTGAGCCGGTCCTGGTGCCAGACGTGGCGCTGCAGGCGTTGGTCCTGCACAAGGCCTTCGACGAAGCCGAGGTCGATGCGGTAGGCCAGCAGGTCGGCGACGACCTGTTCGGTGTTCTTCAGGGACAGGCGCACGCGGCCTTGCGGGTGCCGCCGCTCGAGTTCGGCGAGCAGCGCCGGCAGCAGGTGGTTGCCGATCGTCAGGCTGGCGCCGAGATCTAGGTCGAAGGCCAGCTGGCCGCCGTCGCTCGCCGATTCGATCTCGCGGATGCGGTCGAGGACATCGAGTGCCTTGGGCAGCAACTGACGGCCGGGTTCGTTGAGCCGCAGTTGCCGGCCGATGCGGTCGAACAGCAGCGTCCCGAGCTGCTGTTCCAGTTCGCCGAGCGCGGTGCTGGCGGCCGATTGCGTCATGGCGATGCTCTCGGCGGCCCGGGTGACGTGCCCGTGATTGGCGATGGCGGCGAAGACCTCGAGCTGGCGCAGGGTGATTTTCATCTGCAGAATTGATTGAAGTTATAAAAACAATCTGTTTTACAGATTTTAGCCGGCCGGATTATCGTTCGCCATCAATTTCTCGGATGTGTTCGATGATCAGAAAAGACAGCATTTTCGTCGGCATCGCGCTGGTCGCGGCGATTGCGACGGCGGCCTGGGGTCTCGCCCAGTGGGAGGGCGTGCGCCAGTACGGGGTGAGTTCGCTGACGCTGGCGCTGTTGCTCGGCGCGCTACTCGGCAACTTTCTGCCGCGGGTCGGGCACGGCGTCTTCCGCCCCGGTCTGGCCTTCGCGCAGCGCCGCTTCCTGCGCGCCGGCGTGGCGCTGTACGGCTTCAACCTGAGCGTGCAGCAGATTCTGCAGGTGGGGAGCACCGGCATCCTGGTCGATCTCGTGATGGTGGTTTCGACCCTGAGCCTTGGCTGGTTCGTCGGCCGTCGCCTGCTCGGGATGGATCGCGAGACGGTGTTGCTGGCCTCCGCCGGCAGCGCGATCTGCGGCGCGGCGGCGGTGGTGGCGACGGTGCCGATGCTGCGCTCGGACGACTCCACGCTGGCCGGCAAGAGCGCGGTGGCCGTGGCGACGGTGGTCCTCTTCGGCACGCTGGCGATGCTTCTCTATCCGCTGATCTACGCGTGGCTCGGCGCCGGCGCGTTCGATTTCGGCATCTACGTCGGTTCGACGGTGCACGAGGTGGCGCAGGTGGTGGCCATCGGCAGCACGATCGGCGGCGAGGTGGCCGGCAGCGCGGTGATCGTCAAGATGATCCGGGTGATGCTGCTGGTGCCGTTCCTGATCGCCGTCGGCTGGTTCGTCGGCCGGCGCCGGAATGGGGAGGCGAGTAACGGCAGCACGTTGCCGATCCCGTGGTTTGCCGTCGCCTTCGTGGCGCTGGCCGGGGTCAATTCGCTGCATATCCTGCCCGCGGGCGTGGTGGAGTTCCTGCGCATCGGCGGGGCGCTGTTGCTGACGATGGCGATGGCTTCGCTGGGCATCGACACTAACGTGGCGCGGATGAAGCAGGCTGGCTGGCGCCCGGTGCTGCTCGGCGCGGGCTTGTTCGTTCATCTCGTGGTGATCGGCGGTCTGGTGAACTGGCTGGCGGCCTGAGGCGGCAGGTATCATTCTTCTTCGTTCGAAGAGGGGAGGAAAGAAATGCGTCTGCTGCTGGTCGAGGATGATCCGATGATCGGCGCCAGCGTCCAGCGCGGACTGAAGCAGGAAGGCTACAGCGTTGACTGGGTGCGCGACGGCGCCGCCGCCGAAGGGGCGCTGGCCGACGGGGTGCATGAACTGATCCTGCTCGACCTCGGCCTGCCGCGCAAAAGCGGGCTGGAACTGCTCGCCGCGTTGCGGCGCAGGGGCGTGGTGACGCCGGTGCTGGTGATTACCGCGCGCGATTCGGTGGCCGACCGGGTCAAGGGACTCGATGCCGGCGCCGACGATTATCTCGTCAAGCCGTTCGATCTCGACGAATTGTCGGCGCGCGTGCGCGCCTTGTTGCGGCGCCAGGGCGGGCGGGCTTCGCCGGTGCTCGACGTCGGGCCGCTGTCGCTCGATCCCGCAGCTCACACCGTGACGCTCGACGGAGCGCCGGTCGCCCTCTCCAAACGTGAATTCTCCCTGCTGCACGCGCTGATGAAGCAGCCCGGCGTGCCGCTGTCGCGGGCGCAGATCGAGGAGAGTCTGTACGGCTGGGGCGAGGAGATCGAAAGCAACGCCGTCGAGGTGCATATCCATTCGCTGCGGCGCAAGATCGGCGCGGAGCGCATCCGCAACGTGCGCGGCGTCGGCTACATGGTGCCGGCCGAGCCATGAACTCGATCCGCCGCAATCTCCTGCTGGCTTTGCTGGGAACGCTGAGCGCGGCCATGTTGCTTGCCGGCTGGGCGACCTACCGGACGGCGCTGGACCAGGCCGGGCAGTTATTCGATTACCACCTGGAGCAGATCGCCCTCTCGCTGCGCGATCAGTGTTTCGAAGGGGGCGCCGAGGCATTGGCCAGCGACGAGCGCCTCGACTACGTGATCCGGGTGTGGGATCAGAACGGCCTCACCGTGTTTTTCTCGCGGCCGCACTACACCCTGCCCGAACTGACCCGCCTTGGCTATTCGACGACGGAGACGGACGAAGAAGCGTGGCGGCTGTACGCCATCCAGTACCGTGGGCTGACGATCGCCGTGGCCCAGCCGATTCGCGTGCGCAACCAACTCGCGGCGTCGGCAGCGTGGCGGACCTTGTTGCCGTTCTTCGTGCTGCTGCCGGTGCTTGGTGTGTTGACCTGGTGGCTGGTCGGACGGGGGTTGCGGCCGCTTGGCCGGCTGGCGCAATCGGTCCAGGCGCGGACCCCGGATTCGCTCGATCCACTTCCGATTGGCGACGTTCCGGTGGAGGTCCGGCCGCTGGTTGATTCACTGAACGATTTGCTGACCCGGCTCAAGGCGGCGCTCGATGCCCAGCGGGCCTTCGTCGGCGACGCTGCCCACGAATTGCGGACGCCGCTGACCGCGTTGCAGTTGCAGACGCAACTCGTCGAACGCGCAGTTTCGGAAGATGACCGCGCCGCTGCCCTGGCCGATCTGAAACAAGGGCTGCAGCGCGCCACTCACACCGTCCAGCAGATGCTGACCCTGGCGCGGCAGGAGCCAGAAGCCTCGGCGGGCGCGTTGGCCGACATCCGGCTCGCCGAGGTGGTACGCGAATCGGTGACCGAACACCTGCGTCTGGCCGAGGCGCGGCAGATCGACCTCGGCGTCGTGCAGGCGGATGAAGCGGCGATCGTGCGCGGCGATGCTGGCGCGCTGAAGATCCTCCTCGCCAATCTGATCGGCAACGCCCTGCGCTACTCACCTGCAGGCGGGCGGGTCGATGTGTCGTGCGCGATGACCGACGGTACCCCCCGGCTGGAGGTGGCCGACAACGGCCCGGGCATTCCGCCGGAAGAGCGCGCGCGCGTCTTCGACCGCTTCTACCGGCGCGGCTCCGGTTCCGGCGCCGGTCTGGGCCTGTCCATCGTGCGGACGATCGCCCGGCGACACGGGGCAGCGGTGGAACTGGGCGACACCGAGGGCGGCGGCTTGAACGTCCGCGTGACATTTCCCCGCTTTTCTTAAGGAAACGCTGAATTATTCGTCACCCCGGCGAAGGCCGGGGTCCAGTTCGTTGAATTTTCTGGATTCCGTATATGGACTCCTCCCGTTTTGCAAGAGCGAGTTGAGATAGGGCAAATGGGTGCGACTGCGACCGTATATCCGACCTGTGTGTGGAACGAAGC
>NZ_JCANUT010000057.1:0-23656 GCF_059569095.1 Propionivibrio pelophilus DSM 12018
ACGAAACCGCCGTCATGCCAGGGCCGACTTTCGTCTGCCGCTGCTGTGGCGCCACCCTGCGCGTCGTTGAGATCGTCAGGCGCCGGCAGCCGATCCGGGCCCCGCCATGACGTTCATCCCGATGTTCCTTCGTGATGTGTCAGCGTCGGCTTCCGGGTTTCCGGTGCAGAGAGCGGCCTGTTGTTGTTCGACGCCGTATCGCCAGAATTTCTTGCCTCTGGCACCTGTACGAGGCGCACTATTCCCCAACATCGACGTCAATCATCGCACCGTCGACGGTCTGACGGTCCAATCATCCGCCATTTCTGGAGCAGCGGCTGAGGTCAAATCCCCATAGGCCGCGCCCCACACGATCCGCCTTGCAGCACTCCGCGGTTTCCTCCCCCGAGGCTTGTACGACGCCTGCCCGCCGGCAATCGTTGCCACTCAACCTGCCTCGCGGTAGGGCAGGCATCGCACAACCCTTAACAGGTGCGGCCAGTCTGGTGGCCACGATTGACTGGTCAAATCCCATAAGAACCCGTGGCCAGCGCGGCGCGATTCCGCCGTGATGCCTTCCTCCCGGGGGAGTTATCGGGAGAACCACCTCGTTTCCGCGGCAACCCTCTCACAACGTGCTGAGCGTGACGTCGTACACGCCCCCGATCACCAGATACTCCTCTTCGCCCTTGAGCACGCCAGGAACCAGCGCGTGGTTGAAGAAGATCTTCTCCGAGGGCACGCGGGTGGAGAGGATGTAGTCGCCGAATTCGCCGGCGCGCTCGCGCGACGAGGTGAATGACACCAGGTTGTTGAACAGGACGATCTGCCGGTTGCGGCTTTTCGCCAGCGTTTCGTGTTCGTTGATGCGATTGATGCCGCGGTAGAGGGTGATGCGCGGGTCGGGTGGCGAGGCGAGGCTGAATTCGTACTGGCTGTAGGCATAGAGCAGATCGAGCTGGCTCTCCAGCGCGTTGGTGCCGTACAGCCCGGCGGAGCGCTGTTCCTGATAGGTGAGATAGGCGGGGCCGGAGAAGTCGCGCAGCGGCTCGCGGTGGAAACGAGCCAGCAGCCCGAAGCGCGATTCGACCCAGCCCTTGAGGACGGCGCCCTCGCGGCCGTCGGAATCGAAACTCCAGCCGCGCAGGACGCGCATCCAGTTGGCATTGGCGCGGCGCTGCGAACGCGGTGTCAGTCCCGCTTCGTCAAGGTGTTCGAGGCGGAAGCGCACGGTCAGGTAATCGCGGAAGGCCTCGGCACGGGCGTCCCGGCTGGCCAGCGCGTTGAGCCGGCGGAACAGGTCGGCGTGCAGTTCGGCGACGCTGTCGAGGCGCAGCGGCGTCGGGTGGTGCTGGAAGGTCAGGCTGCCGAGAATGACCGGCGGGACGTTGCAGCGGTTGATTGGCAGGCGGGCGTAGCGCGGCAGTGTCGTCGTGTCGTTGTCGGCTGTGCGACAAACGGCTACGTCATTGTCGGCTTCCGTCGCGTCCGGTGACTCCCCGAAATTTTTCATATTTTCTTGCATATCAACCACTTGGCTTGATTTTCCGGTTTTGGCACGGTCCTTGCGATACCCACATCGGGCACACGGGATTTTCCTACCCCCCGAGAGAATCACTGATAGAGGAGATTGCACCATGGCTAAACTTCGTCAAGCCGCTATTTATGGCAAAGGTGGTATCGGCAAGTCAACCACAACCCAGAACCTGGTCGCCGCGCTGGCCGAAGCCGGTCAGAAGGTCATGATCGTCGGCTGCGATCCGAAGGCCGATTCGACCCGCCTGATCCTGCATAGCAAAGCACAGAACACGGTCATGCACCTGGCGGCGGAAGCCGGCTCGGTCGAGGATCTTGAACTCGAGGACGTTTTGGCCGTGGGTTACGGCGGCATCAAGTGCGTCGAGTCCGGCGGTCCGGAGCCAGGCGTCGGCTGTGCCGGTCGCGGCGTCATCACCGCGATCAACTTCCTGGAGGAAGAAGGCGCCTACGACGAAGACCTCAACTTCGTTTTCTACGATGTTCTCGGTGACGTGGTGTGCGGTGGTTTCGCCATGCCGATCCGCGAAAACAAGGCGCAGGAAATCTACATCGTCTGTTCCGGCGAGATGATGGCCATGTACGCGGCCAACAACATCGCCAAAGGAATTGTGAAGTATGCCAATTCCGGCAGCGTGCGCCTCGCCGGGCTGATCTGCAACAGCCGCAAGACCGACCGCGAAGACGAACTGATCGAGGCCCTGGCGGCCAAGCTCGGCACCCAGATGATCCACTTCGTTCCGCGCGACAACGTCGTCCAGCACGCCGAGATCCGCCGCATGACAGTGATCGAATATGACCCGACGTGCCAGCAGGCTGACGAGTACCGTGCGCTGGCCCGGAAGATCGTCGAGAACAAGAAGTTCGTCATTCCGACCCCGCTGGAAATGGAAGAGCTGGAAGAGCTGTTGATGGAGTTCGGGATCATGGAAGTCGAGGACACCAGCATTATCGGCAAGACGGCGGCGGAACTGGCTGCCGAGGCGGCCTGAGCGGCGGAAGGCGTTCGAACAGACGTCTGATTTATCACCAGCGGCGCCGTGTCGGACTGAAGACCGTCGCCCGGACAGGAGAAGCAAAATGGGTTTGCTCAATCGTGAAGAAGCCGAAGCCCTCATCCAGGAGGTGCTTGAGGTTTATCCTGAGAAGGCCAAGAAGGACCGTGCCAAGCACTTGATGGTTAACGACAAGAAACTCGAGTCGGCCAAGAAGTGCATCACCTCCAACCGCAAGTCGGTGCCCGGTGTCATGACCCAGCGCGGCTGTGCCTACGCCGGCGCCAAGGGCGTGGTCTGGGGGCCGTTCAAGGACATCATCGACATCTCGCACGGCCCGATCGGCTGCGGCCAGTATTCGCGCGGCGGACGCCGCAACTACTACGCGGGCGTTGCCGGTGTCGATTCGTTCTGCGACATGATGATGTCCTCGGACTTCCAGGAGAAGGACGTGGTGTTCGGCGGCGACAAGAAGCTCGCCAAGCTGATCGACGAAGTCGAGTCCCTGTTCCCCCTGTCCAAGGCGATCTCGGTCCAGTCCGAGTGTCCGATCGGCCTGATTGGCGATGACATCGAAGCCGTCGCCAAGAAGAAGGCGGCGGAAATCGGCAAGACCATCGTGCCGGTGCGTTGCGAAGGTTTCCGTGGCGTGTCACAATCGCTCGGTCACCACATCTCCAACGACGCGATCCGCGACTGGGTCATCTCCGCCCGTGACGGCAAGCTCGATGAGGGAACGCCGTATGACGTAGCCATTCTCGGGGACTACAACATCGGTGGTGACGCCTGGGCCTCGCGCATCCTGCTCGAAGAGATGGGTCTGAACGTGATCGCGCAATGGTCCGGCGACGGTACCATCGCCGAGATCGAGAACACGCCGAAGGCCAAGCTCAACCTGCTGCACTGCTACCGCTCGATGAACTACATCGCCCGGCACATGGAAGAGAAGTACGGTATCCCCTGGCTGGAATACAACTTCTTCGGCCCGACCAAGATCGCCGAGAGCCTGCGCGAGATCGCCTCGCACTTCGACGACACGATCAAGGAAGGCGCCGAGCGCGTCATCGCCAAGTACAAGCCGGCCATGGACGCCATCATCGCCAAGTTCAAGCCGCGCCTGCAGGGCAAGAAGGTCATGCTCTACGTCGGCGGCCTGCGTCCGCGCCATACCGTCGGCGCCTATGAGGATCTGGGGATGGAAGTGGTCGGCGCCGGTTACGAGTTCGCGCACAACGACGACTATGACCGCACGATCAAGGATCTGAAGGACGCCACGCTGATCTACGACGATGCCACCGGCTACGAGTTGGAAGAGTTCGTGCGCCAGGTCAAGCCCGACCTCGTCGGTTCCGGGATCAAGGAGAAGTACGCCTTCCACAAGATGGGTGTGCCGTTCCGCCAGATGCACTCGTGGGACTACTCCGGTCCGTATCACGGCTACGACGGCTTCGCCGTGTTCGCCCGCGACATGGACATGACGGTCAACAACCCGTGCTGGTCGATGTTCAAGGCGCCGTGGGAAAAACCGGCAGTCGAAGAGGAGCAGCAAGCCGCCTGACCGCGGCAGGGGCAGCCCGGGGCTGCCCGCTAAAGGCCGGATTGACCGGGATTAACCCCGCCCGGAATCGTCTCGGCTTACCAGATTGGATAACTTTCGCCCGCGTCCACGGATGAGTGGCCGGGCAAAGGAGATGACGATGCAAACCGCTGAAAATATCAAGCCCTGCTTCCCGCTCTTCAACGAGGACGAGTACCAGGCCGTGTTCGAGAAGAAGCGCACCTACGAGGAACGCGTTTCGAAGGAGAAGGTTGCCGAAACCTTCGAGTGGACGACGACGCAGGAGTACCAGGACCTCAACTTCAAGCGTCAGGCGCTGACCATCAACGCGGCCAAGGCCTGCCAGCCTCTGGGCGGCGCGCTGTGCGGCCTCGGCTTCGAAAAGACGATGGTGTACATCCACGGCTCGCAAGGCTGCGTGGCGTACTTCCGCACCTACTTCAACCGGCACTTCAAGGAGCCGATCGCCTTCATCGCCGACTCGATGACCGAAGACGCGGCGGTGTTCGGCGGCCAGAAGAACGTGCATGAAGGCCTGCAGAACGCGACCAAGCTGTACGACGCGAAGATGATCGCCGTGTGCACCACCTGCATCGCGGAAGTCATCGGTGACGACCTCGGCGCCTTCATCGGCAACGCGCGCAAGGAAGGGTATGTCGACAAGGACTTCCCGATCCCCTACGCCAACACGCCTTCCTTCGTCGGTTCGCACATCACCGGCTGGGACAACATGTTCGAAGGGATCATGCGCTACTTCACCCTCAACGAGATGGAGGGCAAGGAACCGGGCAAGAACGGCAAGATCAACATCGTGCCGGGTTTCGAGACCTATCTTGGCAACTACCGCGTGATCAAGCGCTACATGAAGGAGATGGGCGTCGACTACACCTACCTCTGCGATCCGGACGAGGTGCTCGACACCCCGGCCACCGGCGAGTACGAGATGTATGCCGGCGGCACGACGATCGAGGAAGTGAAGGATGCGCCGAACGCCATCACCACCTTCATGCTGCAATCGACGACGCTGGAGAAGACCAAGAAGTACATCGAAGGCACCTGGAACCACGAGATTCCCAAGTTGAGCATCCCGATGGGCGTCGAGTGGACCGACGAGTTCCTGCTCAAGGTCTCCGAGGTCACCGGCAAGCCGGTTGCCGCCTCGATCACCAAGGAGCGCGGCCGCCTCATCGACATGATGACCGACTCGCACCAGTGGCTGCACGGCAAGAAGATGGCCGTCTTCGGCGATCCGGACTTCGTCATGGGCCTCGTCAAGTTCATGCTCGAACTGGGTATCGAACCGACCCACATCGTCGTCAATAACAGCAACAAGCGCTGGGAAAAGGCGATGAAGAAGGTGCTCGAGGAGTCGCCCTACGGCATCCACGCCAAGCTGTACCCGGGATGCGACCTCTGGCATCTGCGCAGCCTGTGTTTCACCGACAAGCCGGACTTCATCATCGGCAGCAGCTACGGCAAGTTCATCCAGCGCGACACGCTGTACAAGGGCCCGGAATTCGAGGTGCCGCTGATTCGCCTCGGCTTCCCGATCTTTGACCGGCATCACCTGCACCGGATGACGACGCTGGGCTACGAGGGCGGGATGTACATTCTGACCACGCTGACCAACGCCGTGCTGGAACGCCTTGACGATCAGACCAAGCTGCTCGGCAAGACGGACTACAACTTCGACCTGGTGCGGTAAGAGGTACGTGAAACTGCAAGCAAACGTTGATACGTCCGTCGCCCCGGCGAAAGCCGGGGCCCAGCACGGCGGCCGTTACTGGATTCCGGCCTGCGCCGGAATGACGGACTTTTTCAAACGGACAGGAACCTGACATGGCCAACATCATGATCCGCAAGGGAGACAAGGGCTACGTCTTCTACATGCCCAAGCGCGATATCGAGGATTCCATCGTCTCGATGGAGTTCGATACGCCGGAGAAGTGGGGCGGCGAGATCAAGCTCGGCAACGGCGGCATCTACTTCATCGAACCGCAGGTCGCACCGGCGCGGTTGCCGTATTCGGTCCGCGCCAAGCGTATCGACGGCGTTGAATGATTCGTTGATTACAAAAGGAGAAGCATCATGGCAATGAAAATCACCCAATCCGAATGTACCTCCTGCGGCGACTGCGTGCCGGTGTGTCCGACCAAATCGATCGTCGAGAAGGGCGGCATTTTCAAGATCAACAAGGACACCTGCACCGAGTGCGAGGAATTCGATTCGCCCAAGTGCGTGGATACCTGTCCGGGCGGGGATACCACCATCGTTTATTTGTAACCCCCAAGCTGTCATTCCGGCGAGGGCCGGAGTCCAGCGTTTCGGAGCACGGTACGGGATCCCGGCCTCCGCCGGGATGACGGCCTGATTACCACAGGAGACTGCAATGACCGCATCAATCACACGCGAAGCTGCATTGCGCCTCGGCATGGCGGCCAGGGAACTGGGCGGGCTGAGCGTCCCGGCGTTCGTCCACGCGGTCGGGGAAAAGATCGGTCTGCCGTTGACCGAAACGCGCCTGGCTGACATTACCGTGACCGACCTGCGCGAAATCCTCGCCGGCAACCATGCCGAGGAGGACTGCAAGGTCGGCGTTCCGCCGGACACCCTGAAGGACGTTGTGCGCATCCTGTGGGGCGAGGAGGGCAGCTTCAGCGAACTGCCGCCTGTCGACGCCTACGTCGACGGCAGCATGCCCGGGTCGATCCGCGTCGCCTGCGCCTCCAATACCGGCGAGGTGCTCGACGGCCACTACGGTTCCTGCGAGCGTTTCCTGATCTACCAGCTTTCCCCCGGCGAATCGCGCCTGATCGCGGTACGTCCCACGCTGGAATCGGATTACGCCGAAGACCGCAACGCCGCACGTGCGGCGCTGATTGCCGACTGCGACGTGGTGTTCGTCCAGTCGATCGGCGGGCCGGCCGCGGCCAAGGTTGTGCGCGCCGGCATCCACCCGGTCAAGATTCCCCGTTCCGAATCGGCGCGCGCCGTCGTCGCCCGCCTGCAGGAAACCTTGCACTCGCCGCCGCCGTGGCTGGCCAAGGTCATGGGCGTGCAGGCGAAGTCGCTGGAAAAATTCGCCGTCGAGGAGGAGTGATGGTTGCCGAATCGTTGCTTCCCGACGTGCTCGCACGTGTCGCCGAAAATAGTCGCCAGCCCGACGAGGAACTGGCCCGGCTTCTCCGCGGCAGTTTCGAGGGCGTGCATTTCTCGGTCTGCCGCGACGACGACATGCCACCGCGGGTGCCGTTTGTCGTCGAAAACGCCTTCTGCCGGCTCTATTACGTGAAATCCGGTGATCACTGCGTAAGCCTGACCACCGATTCTGCCGCTGCCACGGGACTGGTGGTGGCCCTCGTTGATCAGGACGAATGATGACTACTGTCTCCCCGGTGCAGAAATTCAAGCTTGACGGCCCCGTTGCCGAACTGTGCGTCAGGCTTCCCGTCTCTGTCGGCTCCTCGGGCCTCGCCCGCGAGTTGTCGGGCCTTACGCCTGATCTGGTGTTTCGTGACGTGCTGACACGGGGTGGCTGGTATCGCCTCGGTGGAGTGATCGGCAGCGATGGTCAGCACGTGGCGGACGATCTCGTCAAATGGGGGGAGGTCGAACTTGCCTCCTGCGGCGACGACATGCACGCATTCTTTGATGCCCGTGCCGAAAGCGGGCTACAGGCTACCCGCCTGATCGGCCGTACGCACTACCTCGTCGCGGCGACCGGAGTCGGTGCCGAGGATTTCGTACAGGTCGAAATCGAGGAACTGCAGGAAGTCGTTAGCCATCCGTTGTTTGCCGGGGACGAGCCGGGCAGCCTGGAAGAACTTTTCGAATCACCGTCGATTGCCGGAGAGGTATCCAGTGGGCAGCCGGTGGGTTTGCCTTTCTACTCGCTGCGCCGCGTTACCGATGTCGCCTCGTTCCTGCAGCGAATGATCGATCAGAAGCCGGAGAAGCAGCCGGTCCATCGTTTTTTCGAGGCCTGGCAGTCGAGCAGTGCGGGCAACACGACGCATCTGAGCAACCACTGGGTCGTCGCGGTGCGCGAATACCTCGATCGTTACCGGCAGGCGATCCTGCAGGCCACGCCGGTCGCCGCGCTCAACGGCATGCCGCCGAAATTCGTCAGCACCTACGGCGCCAAGGGGCTTGCGCTCAACGAGGCGCTGCAGCGCTTCGACCGCCAGGCCGGCTATCCGATGGCCTGGTTCTTCCACATGCTGACCACCAAGACCGTCCCGCACGCCGTTGCGCATGCCGTTGTCGACGACGTGCAGACCGGCTTCAGCTATTTGCCGGAGCGCGACGTAAAGGTGCTCAAGGACTGGATGCACCGGCCGTACGCGCTTTGAGTCCTGGAAAATCTTTCCGACAGGGCAATCCTCTTTCGTGCCCCTTCATAAAGGTTGGTGACGGGGTTTCTCAAAGAGCCAGTTAACAACGGAAGAAAACCGCGCGAACGTGATGCAATTCGTCGACATGCTGGCGGACGAACTCACGTAATCGCGTCTCGGAGTCAATGAGTTCGATGCTCAGCGGGTGGTGCGTCGGAGCGCTTTCAATGTGGTAACGGCTCATCTTGTGTCCGGGAAGGTAGCCGGCGTGGACGTTGTACAGGAGCGCCTGCTGGATGCCGGCTCGCTTGGCGGCGGAGAGCAGTCGTTGGCTCAAGGCGGGCGCAGTCAGATGGTGCCAGAATGCGGCAGGTTTCGCGCGCGCTCCTTGCTGAAAATAGAGACGCAGGGCGGTCAGTTCGCTCAAGATCGTTTCTCCTTGGTATTGTCCTTCAGAACCTCTTGGCTCGCTTTCTCCCGTTGTTGCCTGCGATAGGCAGGTAGCTCACCCAGTTTCATGCCCTCCGGCGCGTTTCGATGCTTGGCGTATCCGACCCTCTGTGACCGATAGATGCCCGTGTGGCCGGAAAACAGGTAACTGATGACGCAGGCGATGCCGGCATAGACACCGATTTCGCCGCCGAACAGTTCCATGGCCATCAGCGTCGAGGCAATCGGCGTATTGGCCGCGCCGGCAAATACCGCGACAAAACCGACCCCGGCCAGCAGGGGGAACGGCATGTTCAGCAGGGGTGCCAGGGCGTTGCCGAGGGTGGCGCCGATGTAGAACAACGGGGTGACCTCGCCCCCCTTGAAGCCTGCGCCCAAGGAAAACACCGTGAATGCCATCTTGCCGATGAAATCGTAGGCGGGCAGCGGTTTTTCGAAGGCCTCGACAATCACCGGAATGCCAAGGCCGATGTAGCGATCGGCGCTGAAGAGCATGACTACCACAGCCAGAATGGCTCCGCCCAGAAAGGGGCGAAGCGGACCGTACGCGATTGTCTTCTTCACCCACCCGCTCAGTGCATGCGTTGCGTCGGCGAATGCCTTGCCGGCCAGGCCAAAGGCGATGCCGGCGATGACTGTTGCGCAAAGTCCCCATGCCGTGATGTGAGGTATTTCCGGAATGAGGTAGTGCGTATGGTGCGCCCCCCAGAAACTGCATACCCGATCGGCTGCGATGGCTGCCATCGTGCAGGCAAGCAGTGCGTCGTAACGTAGTCGGCCGATCGCCAGAACCTCCAGCCCCCAGACAGCCCCGGCCAGCGGCGTCCCGAATACTGATGAGAAGCCCGCGCTGATGCCAGCCATCAAGATGATGCGACGGTCTTCGTGCTTCAATTTGAATAGACGGGTGAGTTGGTCGGCGAGTGCGCCGCCCATTTGCACGGCCGTCCCCTCACGCCCTACCGAGGCGCCGAACAGATGCGAAATGATCGTTCCGCCGAGCACCAGCGGGGCCATGCGTAGCGGTATCACCTTCTTGGGGTCGTGAATTTCATCGATGAGCAGATTGTTGCCGGCTTCGACGTGCTGCCCGAATTTCAGGTACAGCCAGCCGACGACAAAGCCGGCCAGGGGCAGGAGCCAGATGAGCCAGCGATGCGCGTTGCGGGTCTGGGTCGCCCATTCGAGCGAGATGAGGAAGAATGCAGATGCCGTGCCGGCCAGCGCGGCGACGGCAATCGACAGCAAAGTCCACTTGCCCAGGTAAGGCAGCAGATCGATTTGTTCGGGACACTTGGAGGGGGTCATGCCGGTCCAGTGAGTTTGTTGAGTGAATCTGGACACACAGCGAAGAAATGAACGAACGTCTACATTCCCCCGGCGGAACCAGGAACCATGTAGGCATCATCAGCCCCGGGGGCGGTTAAAAGGAGGAATGCCATCTCCGGTGGCGGATTTTACCGTAAAGCCGCACTGCGTTCCGCGTACGCCGTGAAATTGTCGGGATGGCAGGATCGTCATGTGCGCTTCGGTCCTGCACATTGCAACCCGGTCCGGACCAAGAGTCGGTCGGCTCTCACGGTGATGCAGCTGGATCTTCCCGCTTTTTTCACCCGCTTCATTCACCTTTTCTCTGCGAAAAGGGCGTCCTATCATGAATCTTCTGTCCGGTCATTTATCGGGAGGGCGTCATGAAAACCACAAACAGCCTCTTTGCTACCGTGCTGGTTTGCCTTGCGCTCGGAGGATGCGCCACCAGCCGTGCCGTGCTCGATGTTTCTGCACCCGCGTCTACCTCGGCGGCACAGCCGAACGGCAAGACGGTCCTGATCAATTCGCCGCGTGACATGCGTATCTTCCAGGTGTCGCCGCCGTCTCCCGACATTCCGTCTCTTGACCCGAGCGAGCAACAGAATGACGCGATCCGGCTACGGGCTGTCGGGAGAAAAAGGAATACCTTTGGCAAGGCTCTGGGCGACATCCTCCTGGCTGAGGGAAAAACCGTCGAAACACTGGTTTCGCGCTCCATCACCCAGGCCTTCGCCGATCTGGGGTACCAGGTCATTACCAATAAGGCGGAGGCGACCAACGAGACCTTCGTGGTCGACGCGACGATCAACAAGTTCTGGGCGTGGATGAATCCCGGCTTTTGGGCCATCACCTTGAGTGCCGAAATTTCCACGGACCTGGCGATCAAGTCGTTGGAAGGTCGCGAGATCAAGAAAGTGTCGGTGAAAGCGTCCGATCACTATCAGATCGCAACGGACGGCAACTGGATGGAAGTGATCGACAACGCGCTGCGTCTTTATGTCGATGATTTGAAATCGAAACTCAAGTAACTGGCGCGGAGGCGGGATAAATCAGGGCTGCCTCCCGTTCTGTGACCGCAACGTGGCGTGCAAGGGCGCCTTCCTTGAGTTGTCGCTGATCCTTCAATCTCGGTACGTTCCGGCAGCTATTTCACCAGCATGGCGAACAGCTTCGCGGGATCGGTCGGTTTGGCGATATGCCCGTTCATGCCGGCCGGTATGGGCGTGTGACGGTTTTCGTCAAAGGCTTTGAATGATAACGACAGAGCGATTGGTGCGCCGCCAGACGAGTCAAGGTTGACGCAGCATCGCGTGCGCGGCCGACACGATCCGGCGTGTCAATTCTTCGAGGAGCGGGGAGGCCGAGCGGGCATATTGCCAGTGCAAAGGTACATCCAGCCCCGTGTCCGCGACCAGTTCGACCAGACAGCCTTCCTTCAAGAGCGGTGCGACGAGCGTTTCGGGATGCAGGCCCCACCCCATGCCGGCCAGCGCGGCGGTCACGAATGCCTGTGGCGACGGCAGCGTATGGCGTGGCAGCTCGACATGGCGATGGCACTGGCGTTGCGTCCATCGCGCCTGCAACCCGTCCTTGTTGTTGAAGACCAGGCTGGGCGCCTTTGCCAGGCTGCCGGCGCCGACCCCGTCGGGGAAATGGCGTTGAACAAAGGCCGGGCTGGCGGCGGCGACATAACGCATCGCGCCGAGAGACAGACTGTTGCATCCCGCCGCCGGGCGGGCGGTTGCCGTCACGGCTCCGAGCACCTTGCCGCTGCGCAACCAGTCGGCGGTGTAGTCCTGATCGTCGACAGCCACATCCAGCAGAACCGGGGCGTCGGCGGCGAAGGTGGCGATCACCGGGGCGAACCAGGTGGCCAGGCTGTCGGCATTGACGGCAATCGGCAGCGACACCCGGAGCGCGCCCTCCGGGGCGAGTGCCGGCACGGCTTGCTGCAGTTCCTGCTCCAGCAGCATCACCCGGTCGACATGCTGGCAAAGCCGTCGCCCCATCACGGTCGCGGTACAGGGTTGCCCGCGTACCACCAATGCACAGCCAACGCGCTCTTCCAGCAGGCGAATGCGCTGGGAGATGGCCGACGGTGTGACGTTCAGTGCGCGCGACGCACGCTCGAAGCTTCCTTCGCGAACGACGGAAGTCAGGGCGAGCAAGGATTGATAGTCCAGCACGAGATTAGAGTTCCTTAATCAACTTTAGCATCGATAGTTTGTCTTAACACTGAAGGTTGGGCAATCTGGTGCTTCTTCGTTCCCCGTCGCGTATCTCCCATGTTCCTTCCGGTATTCCTCCAGGGGCTCTCGCTGGGCCTGGGTCTCATCGTGGCCATCGGTGCCCAGAACGCCTTCGTGCTGCGGCAGGGATTGCGCAACGAACACGTTGTCAGCGTCGTGGCGTTTTGCGCGCTGGCCGATGCGGTCCTGATCACCGCCGGCGTCATGGGCATGGCGCAGGCGCTCGGGCGGAGTCCTGGTCTGGCGCGCGCCCTGGCTCTGGGCGGCGCAGCCTTCCTGGCCGTTTATGGCTGGCGCGCTTTCCGGCGCGTCGGGCAGGGACAGCGCCTCGAAGCTGACGTTGGCGCAACAGGCATCAGCCGCAGATCAGCCATGCTCCAGGCCGCGGCTTTCACCTTGCTGAACCCGCATGTGTACCTCGATACGGTGTTGCTGATGGGCAGCATCGGTGCTCAGCACGCATCGCCTTTGCGTGCGTGGTTCATTCTCGGGGCGAGTACCGCCAGCCTGTGCTGGTTCCTGTTGCTCGGGTTTGGCTCTCGCGGGCTGGCGCCGGTGTTTGCCCGTCCGCGTGCCTGGCAGGTGCTGGATGGAGTGATCGGTGCAACCATGTGGGTTTTGTCCGCCTTGCTGCTGCGCCATGTCATGGCAAATGGTTGAAACGTGATCGGCCATCGTTTTTGTCATGGCTCGTCGGATTGTCTTCCTCTTGTATGTAATGCGACAAACAGCCGTGGAATATAAGGTTATATAAAACAGCGTGTTGTGAACGCTTTTTGTGTTGGCACAACCATTGCTCAATGAGTCTCGGACAGACTCCGTGGAGAACAATGTGAGCGATGTGAGCCTTCAGACAACGGAAAAACCGGTTTCCCCGGCGTTCCCCGCAATGGGGGGCGGTTGCAGCACCGGCAGTTGCGGATCGACCGCTACGCAAATGAATGGCCTGTCGGAGGATGTGCGCGCCAGGGTGCAGGACCACCCGTGCTATTCGGAAGACGCCCATCATTATTTCGCCCGCATGCACGCGGCAGTGGCGCCGGCGTGCAATATCCAGTGCAACTACTGCAACCGCAAGTACGACTGTGCCAACGAGTCGCGCCCCGGCGTCGTCTCCGAAGTATTGACGCCCGAGCAGGCGGTGAAAAAGACGCTGGCCGTCGCGGCGCACATTCAGCAACTGTCGGTGCTCGGCATTGCCGGTCCCGGCGACCCTCTGGCCAACCCGCAGCGCACCTTTGCCACCTTTCGCCAACTGGCCGAGAAGGCGCCGGACATCAAGCTCTGCGTATCGACCAACGGCCTGGCGCTGCCGGAATGCGTCGAGGAACTGGCGAAGCACAACATCGAGCACGTGACGATCACCATCAACTGCGTCGATCCCGATATTGGCGCGAAGATCTATCCGTGGATCTTCTGGAGGAACAAGCGCGTGCGCGGGCGTGCCGCCGCGGAAATCCTCATCGCCCAGCAGCAGAAGGGGCTGGAGATGCTGGTGGCGCGCGGGATTCTGGTCAAAGTCAACTCGGTGATGATTCCCGGTGTCAACGATACGCATCTCAAGGAGGTCTCGCGCATCGTCAAGGCCAAGGGCGCCTTCCTGCACAACGTGATGCCGTTGATTGCCGAACCGGAACACGGGACCTTCTTCGGAATCATGGGGCAGCGCAGCCCGACGTCGGCGGAGCTTAAGAAGCTGCAGGACGCCTGTGAAGGCGACATGAACATGATGCGCCATTGCCGTCAGTGTCGTGCCGACGCGGTCGGCCTGCTTGGCGAGGATCGCGGGTCGGAATTCACCCTGGAGAAGGTCGAGGCCATGGAGATCGACCATGCGGCGGCGCTGGCCCGGCGTGTGGAGTTTCGCGCGAAGGCCAATGCTGAACTGGAGGCGAAGCGGGCTCGAGCCCACGCCACGCCGCCGGGTGCCCATGTCATCACCTTGCATCGCCCGGCGCGCAAGCCGCAGGGGCGTCCCGTGCTGATGGCCGTCGCGACCAAGGGTTCGGGCGTAATTAACGAGCATTTCGGCTATGCGCGCGAGTTTCTGGTCTACGAAGCCACTGAGTTCGGCGTCCAACTGGTGGGGCATCGGCGGACCGACAAGTATTGCGGCGGTGGCGAAACCTGCGGCGACGGCGAGTCGCGCATCGAGCGCATCGTCCGGGCACTGGAAGGTTGCGAGGCGGTGCTCTGCGCGCGCATCGGTTACGAGCCGTGGAGCCGGCTGGAGGCCGCTGGTATCCGTCCGGACGCCGAGCACGCCATGGAGCCGATCGAGGAGGCGGTCATGGCCGTCTGGCGCGGCATGCTGGACTCCGGGAAGCTGGCGACCCCGGATGCGTCCGACCGCTGCGCCTGAGCACACCAGAAGGAGAGGAAAGACATGGCGTTTCGAATCGTTGCCTGTTGCGTGAATTGCTTTGCGTGCGAGCCGGTCTGTCCGAACAGCGCCGTCCGGGCGGCCGGGCCACATTTCGTGATCGATGCCGGCAAATGCACCGAGTGTCTGGGCGACTTCGACGAGGCGCAGTGCGCGGCGATCTGCCCGATCGAAGGGGCCATCGTTGATGCGCAAGGGCTTCCGCTCAATCCGCCGGGGTCGCTCACCGGTATTCCGCCCGAACGCTGGGCAGCGGCTCAGGCCGAGATCGCGGCGCGTTGAGGAAGGTGATGATGCCGGATGTCGAGACCGTGCGTCGCGATGACGCGGTGGAAATCGCCTCCGGGGTGCACTGGATCGGCGCGCTCGATTCCGGCTTGCGTACCTTCGACATCATCCTCAAGACCGCCAACGGCACCACCTACAATGCTTACGCCGTGCGCGGAAACGACGGCGTGGCGATCATCGATACGGTGAAGGCGTGCTTTGCCGACGAGTTTTTCCGCCGGATCGAGTCGATCGCCCGCTACGACGAGATTCGCGCCATCGTCCTCAATCACATGGAGCCGGACCACTCGGGCGCGCTCCCGGAACTGCTGCGCCGTGCGCCGCAGGCCCGGCTGTACATTTCCAGCCGTGGCCGACCGATGCTGAAGGGGCTGCTCCGCGGCGAGCAGCTCGATTTCACGCCGGTGACCACCGGCGATTCCATCGATCTTGGCGGGCGCTCGCTATCGTTCGTGCAGACGCCGTATCTGCACTGGCCGGATACGCAATGCACCTGGCTCGACGACGCCGGCGTGCTGTTTTCGGGCGACATCTTCGGTTGCCACTACTGCGACGCACGGCTGTTCAACGATGCCGTCGGCGATTTCCGTTTTTCGTTCGACTATTACTACGCGCACATCATGCGGCCGTTCCGCAGCTATGTGCAGGAGGCGCTTGAACTTCTCGAACCTTTGCCGATCCGCATGCTCGCGCCGTCGCACGGGCCGGTGTTGCGCGACAACCCGCGGCATTACCTGCGGCGCTACCGCGATCTTTCGGTGCCTGCGCTGCAGAACGAGGCGGGCGACGTCAAGACGCTGCTGATCTTCTATCTCTCCGCGTACGGCAGCACCCGCGGGATGGCCGAGGCCATCGCCGCCGGGGCCGAGGAGGCGGGGGGCGTGCGTGTCTCGCTGCTCGATATCGAAGGCGGGGAAGTTTCTCCGTTCGTCGATCTCATCGAGGAGGCCGACGGTCTGCTGTTCGGCAGCCCGACGATCAACGGCGACGCCGTCAAACCCGTCTGGGATCTCCTTTCGTCGCTGACCACCGTCAGTGTGCGCGGGAAGATTGGCGGGGCTTTCGGCTCCTACGGCTGGACGGGCGAGGCGGTCGGGATGATCGAGGACCGTCTGCGCGGGCTCAAGCTGCGCGTTCCGGTGAAAGGCGAACGTGCGCGGCTGATTCCTGCCGCCGCGGAAATCGACGCCTGCCGCACCTTTGGCCACACCCTCGCCGGATACCTGACTGGCGCCGTACAGAACCAGATCATCGACATGGCCGCGCTGGCCTGAAAGGAAAACCATGCCCAAGGCAAACGTAACTTTCGAGGACGTCAATGTCACCGTTGCCGTTCCCGCCGGAACACGGCTGATCGAGGTGTCCGAAAAGGTCGGCGCCGGCATCACCTACGGTTGCCGCGAGGGTGAGTGCTGCACCTGCCTGACCAAGGTGGTTTCCGGCTATGAGAACCTGGCGGCCCCCTCGTCGCTGGAGGATCAGGTGCTCAAGGATAACCTGGTGCCCCGCCATCACCGGTTGGCGTGCCAGGCGCAGGTGCTCAAAGGAGACGTTGTCGTTCGCCCCGCTTGATTTTTTAACGCCACACCCAACAGGAGTCGCCCTTGCCTACCATCACTTTCAGCAGCAAGTTGCACAAGGACAAAACCGTCTATGCCGTCGCCGGCAGTCACCGCAAGACCATTCTCGAACTCGCCAAGGAAAATCACGTGCCGATTGATTTCAGCTGCGGTGATGGTGAATGCGGAACCTGTCTCGTCAAAGTGTTTCCGCTTGACCGGAAGAAGCGCATGGCGCATCCATTGACCGATCACGAGATCGAGGTGCTCAAGGACATGGGCAAGATTTCCAAAGAGGAAATCGATCAAATGCTGGTCGACGATCTGATGCCCAACGAGTGGCGCCTCGCTTGCCAGATGGTCCTGCGGGACGAGGATCTGCTTGTTGAGTACCCGAGCCGGTAGGTCGGCAGGAGGCTAGCCCCATTCTGCATTTGGAAGCCGGTAGCACACTGATCGCCCGCGCCGAAGCCGCGTACCTTGGCCTGGCCATCGGCGACGCGCTCGGGGCGACGGTCGAATTCATGACGCCGCGCGAGATCGGCCGCCAGTACGGGGTGCATCGCGAGATTCGCGGCGGGGGCTGGCTCAACCTCAAACCGGGGCATGTGACCGATGACACGACGATGGCGCTGGCCCTCGGTGCGGCGATCATCGCCGATCGCGGCGAGGTGAAGGCGCTTTCGTGCGCCCATGCATTCGACGGCTGGATGCGTAGTAAACCAGTTGATATCGGCAATACCGTGCGGCGCAACCTGATTTCCTTCCGTCGTACGGGCAACCCGGAGGCGCCGTTGTCGGAATTCGATGCGGGGAACGGCGCCGCGATGCGCATCCTGCCGGTGGCGCTGGCCGGGGTGGGGCTTGGCGAGGAGGGCGTGCGTGCTGCGGTGCGTGCCCAATCGCACGTCACCCACAACAACCCGGTGTCGGATGCGGCGTGCGACATGATCGTCCTTTCGGTGATCGAGTTCCTGCATGGCGAACCGCTGCGGCAGGTCTATCGCCGGCGGATTGCGCCAATGATCGAGGCATGCCCGGTCTTCGCCTACCGCAACCACCGCCGCCGCGAGAACCCGAGTGGCTGGATCGTCGAAACCATGCAGGCCGTGCTGCAGGCGCTGCTGGATACGAGCAGTTTCGAGGAGTGCCTGGTCGACGTGGTCAACCGCGGCGGCGATGCCGATACTACCGGCGCCATCGCTGGCATGCTCGCCGGGGCGATGTACGGAATCGAGGCGATTCCCCCGCGCTGGCTGCGGGCGCTCGACCCGGCGGTGTATCGGGCGTGCCGTGAACAGGCGAGGGCGCTGGTTGCGGGTGTCTCCCGGGAAGACTCAGGGGCGACAAGTGCAACTCTATGCGAAGGCACTTGGCGATACGCTTGATTGCCCCGCCACGCCGAACGCAGCAACCGCGAAATCGATGAAGCTGCGCAGCTTGGGCGTCATGCGGCGGTCAGGCGCGTGGAGCAGGTGGAACGGGCGGGTTGGAACCGGGTAGTCGGGGAGTACTTCCACGAGTCTGCCCGCCGCCAAATCCTCGCGCACCAGTTCGTGGGGCTGAATGAACAGTCCCATGCCGGCACGGGCAGCCATCAGCAACGCTTCGCCGCTATCGACCATCAGCTTGCCGGATACCGGTACAGAGATTTCGCCGTCCGGCCCTTCGAAAGTCCAGCGTGTGCGCAGTTCGGTGTACGAAAAGCCGAGGCATTCGTGCTGCGTCAGATCGCTTGGCTGACTGATTGGTGGGCGGCTCGCAAGATAGGCGGGGGCGGCACACAGCTGCAAACGGTAAGGCGCCAGTGCCCGGGCAATGAGCCCGCTGTCCGGCAACTCGCCGACCCGGAATGCCACATCGAAGCCCTCGTCGATCAGGTCGACGTAACGATTGGACAGCGATAGATCGACCGAGACTTCGGGGTAGGCGGCCATGTAGTCGGGCAGGCGCCAGGACAAGGCGTGAATGCCGAACGACACCGGCGCGTTGATCCGCAGCCGCCCCCGAGGCGTGCCGCCGCTGATGGCCGCCATGCCTTCGGCGGCCTCGACTTCGGCGAGGATGATCTTCACCCGCTCGTAGAAGGCAAACCCCGCCTCGGTCAGGTGGTGCCGCCGCGTGGTGCGGTTGATAAGGCGCACGCCCAAGTGCTGCTCCAGCGTCTGGACATGCTTGCCGACCAGTTGGGACGACATCCGCAATGCGTCGCCGGCCGCCGAGAAGGAGCCCAATTCCACGGCCTTGGCGAATACGCTCATGCTCTGCAATCGGTCCATTCAAAACTATCCGTTTCAAGTAATGGTCTATTTTCGCTATTTATCCCGATAGGTTTCAAGTTTTAAAGTGAGCGCACCTACTTTTTTCCCCCTCAATGCTCACCATGAAAACCGGCTATTCCTCTGTTTTGTGGGCGTTGTCCCTGCTTGCATCCGCTGGCGCTGCCGTTGCCTCGCCGGCACTGGACGTGCTGGGCTCGGACTACGTTTTTCCCCACAAACTTCAGGGCTTGCCAGCCCGGCTGTCGGATTTCCCGGCGTTACAGATCAACAGTTTCAAAACCCGCGATGGTGCGAACCTCCGTTACTGGGAAGCCGGGAAAGGCACGCCGCTGGTGTTCCTTCCCGGCTGGTCCGCCAATGGCGCCGAGTACATCAACGTCATGTACCTGCTGGCCCGGCATTACCGGGTCATCGTTCTCGACCCGCGCAATCAGGGCCTTTCGGACAAGGTCGAATACGGCAACCGTATTGCCCGGTACGCGATGGATCTCAGGGAGCTGAACGAACACCTGAATCTCGAATCGGCCGACTATTGTGGCTGGTCCATGGGTGCCGCCGTGCTGTGGAGCTACATCGACCTGTTCGGCAGCGATGGAATACGCAAGGCGGTTTTTGTCGATGAACCCATTTCCATCGTTGCGCACGCTGACTGGTCAGAGCCGGAGCGGCGCGATGCCGGGGCGTTAATGCCGTCCCCCGACGCGCTGATCGAAGCGCTTCAGGCGCCGGTGCCAGCAAATCCCGATCCGGAAACGACGAATTTCGCCGCCCGATTCAGATTGCGTGACTCGCCGTACTTCGCCAATTCGGAAGGATTTGCGGAGTCGGTGATCCGGAACGATCCGGCGGCAATGATGCGGGTGATGTATGACCACGGTTCCAACGACTGGCGCGATGTGCTGCGCCACAAGATCAGGATGCCGGTGGCCATCTTCACCGGTGAATACAGCGCCAACGTGCCGAGCCAGCGCTGGGCGCACGCCGTCATTCCCGGTTCGAAGCTCTACGTCTATACCAAGGCAGAGCAAGGGGATTATTTCCTCATGTTCAAGAACCCCTTCAAGTTCACGCAAGACCTGCGCGAATTTCTCGAACAGTGATTTTTGGGCAGGTCAGCCCACCCCGTTTTTTTCAATGAAAGGAGATAGCCATGCCCGTCGTACGCGTTACCTGGTTTGAAGGCAAAGATTCCCCCACGAAGCAAACCGTCGCGAGGGAAATCACGGAAAGCATCGTTCGCCATACCGGCACGGATCCGAAGTACATCTACGTCATTTTCGAGGATGTCGCTCCCTCGAATTGGGCCGGCGAGGGCAAGTTATTCGGCGGGTGATCGCCCGTCCGGCAGTTTTTTCACAACCTCACGTGTTTCAAAGGAATAAACATGCAACCGATTCGAACCGCAGCAGCTTCTTTTCTTCTCGCCGCAGTCCTGACGCCTCCGTTTGCCAATGCGACAGACCACGCCGATGAACAGGCGATCCGCCAGACGCTTGCCCGCTATGAATTTGCGCTGAATGCCGCGGATACGGCGTCGATCGTCGATCTGTACACCAAAGACGGCGTCCAGATGGCGCCGGACGCGCCGGCTGCCGTCGGACACGAGGCCGTCAGGGCGACCTACGATGGCACGTTCAAGGCGATTTCACTCAAGCTGAAATTCAACGTGGATGAAATAAAGGTCCTGGGAAAAACATCGGCGCTGCTGCGCAGCCATTCCGCCGGCACGCTCAAGGTCAATGGTGCCGATCAACCGGCCGGCCCGGCGGCATTCAAGGAACTGTTCCTCCTCAACAAGCAGGCCGACGGGCAGTGGAAGTTCTCGCATCACAGCTTCTCGACTGCGCCGGTGGCGCAATAGTCGGGCCGAACCGGCAACCGTCAACAACCCGCAGCATCAATTCATTTTCACTACAGAAAGCACAGAAAGGAATGAAAGTGTCCAACTACAAACGCATCTCGCTCGGCGATATCAAAACGCAGGGGCGCGTCACCCTGCATGACGATCTGGCACTGACCGGGTCGGAAGTTTCCATCAACGAATTGCCGGCGGGCGTGGCCGTTCCGTTTGTGCATGCCCACAAGCAAAACGAAGAGGTGTATCTGATCCTCTCCGGACAAGGCTTGTTCTATCTCGATGGCGAGGAGCTCGCCCTGCGTGAAGGCGATGTCTTGCGTGTCGATCCGGCAGCCAGACGTTGTATCAAGGCCGATGCCAACAGTTCGTTGCGCTATGCCTGTATCCAGGCCAAGGCCAACAGTCTGACCCAATTCACTGAAACGGACGGCGTGCCGGCAGAAGGCAAGCCCAGCTGGATGTAGCCGCTGTCAGTCGCGCCACCGGCAGGCGCGACGGTGGGTAGGTGGTGGGCAAGGGCGGCGAGCGCTCGATAGAGGCCAGGTTCTCTATCGGCTTGCCAAGCGAGCGGCTCACACCCACAATGACCGCATGATTGCCCATATCCCCACGATGTTTCTGATGATCATCGCCACCAGCGGAACCTTGGCGTTATCCGTCGGCTGGGTAACGCGTGCCGAGGACAAGGACGGACTGCGGTTATGGACGGCAGCGCTGGCCCTGCAAACACTGGTTTTCGGACTGTTTTTCCTGCGCAATCAGATTCCCGACTTTTTCTCCATCCTGCTCGCCAATACGGGACTTTCCGTCAGCTATTCCCTTTTTCTGGCGGCAATTTGCCAGTTTCAGCAGCGCCGTCTGTCCCGGTTGCTGTTCTGGTGCCCGCCCTTGGTGGTGGCTGTGGCTTTCAGTTTCCTCATGGCCAACATCGGCGCGCGGATCATTGTCGGTGGATTGGTGTTCATCACGCAGATACTCCTCGTTTTCTGCTCTCTCCTGAGTCGCCGATACCGGGTAAATGGTCGCGGCAAATATCTGCTGGCCAGTGGCCTCGGCATCATGATCAGCGTGCTGGCGATGCGCATTTTGAGCGCTATCTTTGTGCCGGAACAGCTTACCAGCATCTTGCGCGAGACACCGATTCAGGTCCTGACGTTTCTGGCGGCTTTCATCACGCTGATTCTGACGTCGAATGGTTTCGTCCTGATGATCAAGGAGCGCGCGGACGAGCGCATCCGGCTAGTGGCCATGAAGGACCGGCTGACGGGTATCTGGAACCGTATTCGGCTGGAAGAGGCGGCACAGGTGGAAATTGCCCGGCTTGACCGCTATGGACATCCCGTCTCGCTGATCATGGTGGATCTGGATCATTTCAAAGAGATCAACGACCAGTTTGGCCATACGACGGGCGATGTGGTTCTGAAGGAATTCTGTGCGGTGGTGCAGGGGTGTATCCGCACGACCGATCTGCTGGGGCGCTGGGGCGGCGAGGAGTTCCTGATTCTGCTGCCCAATAGCGGTTTTGCCAGCGCCGCTCCGTTGGCCGAGCGGATTCGTGCTGCCGTCGAACAACATGAGTTTGCCGGTAGGCACCGGGTGACCGCGAGTCTGGGCTTTGCCGTCTGCCAATCAACCGACACCTGGGATTCGTGGCTGGATCGCGCCGACAAGTCGCTGTATCGGGCCAAGAACGCGGGGCGCAACCGCGTTGAAAACGAATGCCTGCAACAAGAATCCGGCCTGTCCGCCGAATCCGACAAGCACCTGTTGCAGCTGATGTGGCGCAAAGCTTATGAATCGGGCAATGCGCAGATCGATACCCAGCACCGCGCCTTGTTCGAGCACGCCAACACCCTGTTGAACGTGATTATGGAGAACCGGCCCAAGACCGAAATCACCTGCTTGATTGCCGCATTGATGGCAGAAATTGACCAGCATTTCCGTGATGAGGAAGCCATTTTTCAGCACGCTGCGTATCCGGATGGCGAATACCACCGCGGGCTTCACGCTCACCTGCTACTGCGCGCCAGCCAGTTGGCCCGCCGTTTCGAGAAAGACCAGGTAGGTACTGGCGAACTGTTCCAGTTTCTCGCGTATGAAGTGGTCGCGCAGCACATGTTGATCGAGGATCGCAAGTTCTTTTCCTCGCTTGCCGATTGACCTTGCAAAGCCGAACTACTTCGCCCCCGACAGCCGCTTCATCCTCGCTGCAGAAGTGCAAAAAACGTGGACCTGATGCTGACGGCGAGTGGTCGATAAAGTTTGGACGCGATGCGGCCTCGATAATCGGATTGCTGTCCTCCGGAAGCGAACTTGCGACCCACTACGGTCTGTCGCGCCGCCGTCGACTTAGCGACCGGTATTCACCACAAAGGCGACTAAATCTCTCTTGGGCCGTGTTCGGCAAACCAGATCGCGGCCGACATCAAAAGAATTCCGACCAACTGCATGGAACTCAGGCGCTGGTTGAAATACAGCCAGTCGATGAGGATGGCAACAGCAGGGTAGATGAATTGCAAGACGGCAATCCGGCCGGTTGCCAGGCGAGCCATACCGGCGTACATCAAGGTGTAGGCCAGTCCAGTATGAATCAGGCCGAGACCAGCCAGCCACCCCCATGAGATTCCTCATTCCGGCCAACCATGATGCATCGGCCAGGCGCATAGCACCAATGTACCTATGGCACATTGCCACCACGCGAGAATCCCACCTGAGATGTTACGCAAGCGCCGGGTGATGATCGTGACGCTCGCGGTGCAGAAAGCACCGATCAAACACGCCACGACTCCCAGCCAGTAACCAGACCGAAGCGTTTCGCTGGTCCCGAACAAGGATGAGTGTTCGAGGATGCCCGTCGCCAGCACGAGTCCCAAC
>NZ_JCANUT010000058.1:0-23358 GCF_059569095.1 Propionivibrio pelophilus DSM 12018
TCTTCAGGCACCTTGACGTATTCCGCCATGCCGCCGTCGCAGTCGATGCCGATGAGTTTCAGGGTGTTGCAGACGTGCGGGTAGCCGTTCTTGCAGGGGTCGCACTGGCCGCAGCTCAGGAGCGGATACACCGTCACGGGGGTGCCCGCCGGCAGGGTGCTGTGGCCCTTGACGATGGTGCCAGAGAATTCGTGGCCCATGACCAGCGGGGCCTTGGCCCGTGGGTGAACGCCCTGGTAGATGATCATGTCGGAGCCGCACACGCCGGCGTACGCCACCTTGATCAACACTTCACCCGGGCCCACGTCCGGCATCGCCTTCTCGCCCACCACAACGTCCTTCGTCCCGCAGTATTGGATGCTTTGCATGACTTGTCCCTCAGAATTTGTTGACCTGGTACAGCGGCGCCTCGCCGCGCAACACACGCCGGGTTTCCTCGGCCGCCTTGCGCTTCAGTTCCTGCGCCGACTCTTCCGAGTGCCAGGCCATGTGCGGCGTGCAATAGAAATTCTCGTGCTTGAACAGTGGATGGGTCATCGGCCCAGGCTCGACCGCCAGCACGTCCATCGCTGCGCCGGCAAGTTTCTTTTCCGTAAGCAGCTTGTCCAGCGCCACTTCATCGACGATGCACCCGCGCGCCGTATTCACCAGATAGGCAGACGGCTTCATCAACCGCAACATCGGTTCGTCGAGCATGTTGCGCGTCACGTCGGTCAGCGGGCAATGCACCGAAACAACATCGGACTGACGCAACAGTTCTTCGAGACTGGTCAGCGTGATGTAGTCCGGCAGCGAATCCGGATTGACGTAAGGATCGTAGGCCACGACCTTCATCCCCAGCGCGTGCGTCTTGTGCGCCATGGCCTGGCCGATGCGCCCCACCCCGACAATGCCGATCGTCTGCACCTGATGGCGATGCACCGGATGCATCAGCCGGAAATCCCACTGCCCGCGCTTGATCTGCGCGTTGGCCTGAGGAACCTTGCGCGTCAGGCACAGCATCATGGCCAGCGCGTGGTCGGAAACCTCGTTCGTCCCGTAGTCCGGAACGTTGCTGACCACGATGCCGAGTTCGGAAGCGGCCAGCAGATCGACCGTATCGACGCCGACGCCGTAGCGGGCAATGACCTTGCAGCGAGGAAGCTGCTCCAGAACCCGGCGCGTCATCGGCGCGTACTGGATGAGAATCCCTTCGCCGTCCTGGCATTGGGCGATAACCTCATCCTCCGTCCGGCAGGCCAGCCAACGGATTTCCGGACAAATGTCCTTGAGAACACCTTGCTCGATATCGATCGACGGATGATCACAATCCGCCACGATGACGACACGTTTCGCGCTTCGCATTTTGCTGCCCCTCCCGGTTCCGGCTTAACAAATTAAGGAACGTCGTTCCACAAATTAAATTTGTGCGAATTTTTATGGAACAACGTTCTATTGTCAACCGACCTTACCAGCCTGCTTTTCCCTACTCCGCAAAACTCAACTGCACCTTCATCTGCGACGAGCGGTCGCGGGCAATCTTGAACGCCTCGGCGATCTTCTCCATCGGCAGCGTTTTGGTGATCACCGGTTTCACGTCGATCCGCTGCTCGCGGATCAGGCGAGCCGCCACGGCATATTCCTGGTGGAAACGGTGCGTGCCAACCAGTCGGATTTCCTTGCCGACCAGCGCGTTGACTGGAATGTCGGCACTGCCGGTAACACCGACCTGGACGATCGTGCCGCGCGGGCGGATCACCGGGAACGCCTGCTTGAGCACCGCGCCCACGCCGGTGCATTCGAACACCACGTCGAAATAGCCCTTGTCTGCCGAGTAATCGGCCGCCAGACGCTCCGGCTCGTTGGCCGAGTTGATCGTCACATTGGCGCCCATCGCCAGCGCGGCCTTGAGCGGCGCCTCGGAAATATCCATCGCGACGATTTCCTGCGCGCCGGCCACGCGCACCGCGCCGATCAGCAAGGCGCCGATCGGCCCCGCGCCAGTCACCAGCACCCGCTTGCCGACCAGGCTGCCCGCTTGATTCACCGCATGCACGCCGACCGCCAGCGGTTCGGTGCACGCTGCCTCGCCGAGCGAAACCTTGTCGCCCATCGGCTCGCACTGGTATTCCTCGACGACCATGCGGTCACGGAATCCGCCGTGCGTGTGCGGCTTGCGCATCGCACTGCCGAAGAACTGCATTTCCAGGCAGTGCTGCTGCTCGCCCGAGAGGCAGAACTTGCACTTGCCACACGGACGGCTCGGGCAGAGCGCAACGCGGTCGCCCGGGCGCACGCGGGTCACCTTGTCACCGACGGTCTCGACCGTTCCGGCAACCTCGTGCCCCATGATGATCGGCTCGGTGACACGGATCGTGCCGATGCCGCCTTCCCAGAAATAGTGGATGTCCGACCCGCAGACGCCGCCCGCACCGACGCGGACCAGCACCTGCTGCGGCCCGACCTCGCCGACTTCGCGATTTTCGATGCGCACGTCTTCCTGCGCGTAAAGAACACAAGCCCGAGTTTGCATTTCAATGTCTCCGTTTCAGAGCGACTTGATCTTGGCCCACACCCCGTCGTCGACGGGAATGCCGTTGGCCAGGTTGGCGTTGCGGATGGCCAGCGAATTCTCGCCGGGGTACAGGACGGGCTTGGCCGGATCGACACGGTCGGAACCGTGCAGGTTGTCGAGCACCTCGTTGACCGCCGCGGCGAGATAGTCCTCGCCGGCAATGCGCGTCGCATCCATGGCGATGAACATCTGCGACAGACCGTATTCGTCGTTGGTCATCTTGCCGACGGCCGATACCGAACGACCACCGGACAACACTGTCGCTACCAGATCGAGGACGATCGACAGCGCCGAGCCCTTCCAGTAACCGATCGGGAGAACGCGCCAAGTCTTGGAGATTTCCTTCGGATCGCACGACAGGTTGCCCTGCTCGTCGTAACCGCCGGGGACCGGCAGCAGCTCGCCGCGCAGCGCCTTGTTCTCCATCTGCCCGTACGAGAATTGGGCCATGGCGATGTCGACGACGACGTGCCCTTCCTTGCGCGGCACGGCCATGATGAACGGGTTATTGCCGATGCGCCGGTCGCGCGCGCCCCAGGCCGGCATGTTCGGCTGGGTGTTGGTCCAGCAGATGCCGACGCACCCCGCATCGGCCGCCTGCCAGCCGTAGCTGCCGCCGCGCAGCCAGTGATTAGTGTTGGCCAGCGCGACGCAGCCGATGCCGTGCTCGCGCGCCAGCTCGATGGCACGGTCCATCGACAGCTTGGCATTGACGTTGCCGAGCCCGAGGTTGCCGTTCCAGCGTTCGAAGGCGCCCATGCCGTCGGTCTTCGTCGGCGTGGCCTTCACATCGATGTAGCCCTTGTCGATGTACTCGACGACGCGCGGGAAACGATTGACGCCGTGCGAATACACGCCGTCGCAGCTCGTTTCGGTCATCAGTTGCGCCGACAGGTCGGCGGTCGCGTCGTCGCAGCCCTTCTTGAGCAGGACGCGCTTGAATTCGGCTTTCAGTTCATCAAAGGAAATGCGTGGCATGGTTGTCTCCGTTTTGGCTCTTGCTCAATAGCCCTTCTGCTTGCGGTAATTCTTCAGCACTTCGTCGGCCACCCAGGTCGAGCGCACCGCGCTTTCGACGTTGCCGGGGCACGGCGCGACGCCGTTGAGATCATCGACGATGCTCTGGATGAACGGCTGCTGCACGTGCACCGGATTCGGAATATCGGCTGTCTGCGTACCCGACTCGTTGACCAGCGTGAGCGGTTTGTCGGTAAAGAATTCGAAAGTGATTCTCCCCTTCGAGCCGACAATCTCGACGAAATCCTCGCCGTGGCCGCAGACGTAGCACCACGAGCCGTAGCCCTGCACCCCGCTGGCATGCCGCCAGGTTGCCGTCACGGTGTCTTCCACGTCGTAGAGCCCCGCCTGGTTGCTGGCGATGCCGTGCACTTCCTCGATGGCGCCGAACAGGAAGTCGAACAGATCAAGTTCGTGAATGCCCATGTCGAGGAACTTGCCGCCGCCCGACACCTCGGGCTTCAGCCGCCACGGCAGCGTGGCGCGCGACAGGTCCTCCGGTGCCGGCGGCTGATGCTGCACGGCGCGCACGTTGCGCACCTCGCCGATCGCGCCGCTGTCGATCCATTCCTTGACCTTGAGGAAGCGCGGCATGGCGCGGCGGTAGAAGGCGACGAACAACCGAACGCCCTGCTGCGCGCAGACGTCGACGATCTCGCGGCACTCCTCGAAGCGCATCGCCATCGGTTTCTCGACATAGACGTGCTTGCCGGCTTTGGCGACGACCAACGACAGCGGCTTGTGCGACGACGGCGGCGTCGCGACGTACACCGCATCGACCTCGGCATCGGCCACCAGTTGCTCGCTGGTCTCATAGGCTTTCGGCACACCATGGCGCTCGGCGAAGGACTTGGTCATCGCCTGATCGGCGCTGGTCACTGCCACGAGCTGCGAGTTGTTCGCCTTGTAGAAGCCTGGCCCGCTCTTCACTTCGGCCACGGCGCCGCAGCCGATCATTCCCCAACGGATGGTCGCCATGCTCAGGCTCCGGCCAGCAAGGAAACGCGCACCTTGACGACGACCTTGCGCACCTGCTTCGGCGCGCCCAGCGCGACGCCCGGACGATGCACGTCGGACGGCAGGAACACCGCAAAGCTGCCCGGCGTCATGGTCAGCATCGACTCGTTCTCCACGCCGGAATAGAACAGCAGGTCACGCTCGGCCAGCAGGTCCTCGGCCACGGTGTTGCTGCCATCGTCGGAGGCGACGCCGATCTGCTCGCAGCCGCTTACCGAGAACTGCACGTCGGCGTACTGACGATGCACTTCCGGTCGCGTTTCGGCAAACGGCTTGGTGGTCATGTCGAAGACCTGGACGTAAATGTCCTTGCCCTGCAGGTCATAGTTGCCGACCGGCAACGCCTGGAAATCGGTCTGCTTGAGGTGTTCGATGACGGTCTTGAGCGGCTGGGGCAGCCAGGCGAAGCCGGACTCGTAATCCTTGATGTTTCCGAAAATCATGGTGCAGGCTCCTTGTTTTACTTGGCGGAAAACTTGCTGACGGCTTCCCAAAGGCCGTTGAGATAGACGGCGCCGAGGGCGCGGTCGTAGAGGCCGTAGCCGGGCTTGCCGGTCTCGCCCCAGATCATGCGGCCGTGGTCCGGGCGCCAGTAGCCGTCGAAACCGACGTCGTAATAGGCCTTGACGATCGCCGCCATGTCCAGCGAGCCGTCGCACGAGCGGTGCGTCGCCTCATAGAAGGTGCCGTCTGGCTCGACCTTGACGTTGCGCAGATGGCCGAAGTGGATGCGGCCACGGCCGCCGAATTCACGCACCAGAGACTCGACGTTGTTGCACAGATCCGCGCCGAGCGAACCGGAGCACAGCGTGATGCCGTTGGCCGGGGTATCGGCGATGGACAACAGGCGCGCGTAATCGTCGCGGTTCTTCATGATCCGCGGCAGGCCAAAGATCGGGCGGGGAGGATCGTCCGGATGCATGGCCATCTTGACGCCGACCTCCTCGGCCACGGGGATGATCGCCTTGAGGAAATATTCGAGGTTGGCCCAGAGTTTTTCCTCATCGACCGACTTGTATTCTTCGAGCAGACTCTTCAATTCTTCAGGCTTGTAGCTCGCGTCCCAGCCCGGCAGTGAGATACCCTTCGCCGGATCGATCTTGGCGACCTCTTCGGCATCGAACGACAAGGTGGTCGAACCGTCCGGCAGGACCTTGGCCATTTCCGTGCGTGTCCAGTCAAACACCGGCATGAAGTTGTAGCAGATGACCTTGACGCCGACGGCGGCGCAGTTGCGGATGTTCTGCTGGAAGTTGGCGATCAGGCGGTCGCGCGTCGGCTTGCCGAGCTTGATGTCTTCATGAGTCGGGATGCTCTCCACCACCTCGAACTTGAGTCCCGCGCCTTCGATGCGGTCACGCAGCGCCTGCAGCTTCTCGATTGGCCAGACCTCGCCGACGGGAACGTCGTAGATGGCCGAGACGATCCCGTACATGCCGGGGATCTGGCGGATATTCTCAAGCTTGACGGGATCGGATTCGCCGTACCAGCGGAACGTCATTTTCATGTCGGACTCCTTGAAGTGTTAAGCGCGGCCGGTCAGGCCAGTATTTTCGGTGCCGTAGCCACGGCGGGGTTAGCAGCCAGTTCCTTGAATTTGCCGAGCAATTCGGCGCGGAAGGCGGCGTTGGCCGGCAAATCCTCGCCAAAGATCTTTTTCAGCCCGAGCAGGTTGTCGACGATTGCCACGGGATCGGTACTCTTGCCGGCCTCGGCCAGAATCTCGGCGGACATCGGGTCGCTGAGCACACCACCGGGGGTATGCGCGGTCTTCACGGCGAAATGCATCCAGGCTGCGATCGCCGTGGCGATCGCCGGTGACGGCACGCCTTTTGCCATCCGTTCGCGCAGCGGCGCGAGCAGGCGCTGCGGCAGTTTCTGCGACCCGTCAGACGCGATCTGCGCCGTGCGGTGCTTGAGCGCCGGATTGCGGAAGCGCTGTTTCAGCTGCTCAATGTAATCGGCGGGATCGACACCTTTCGGCGCCTGCAGGACTTCACGGTTTTCCAGCCACAGCGCGTCGAGGATGTCGGTAATCAACGGCAAGCCCATCGCCTCCGCAACGGTCTCGCGTCCTGTGAGCTGGCCGAGGTAAGCGAGCGTCGAGTGCGAACCATTGAGGCAGCGCAGCTTCATGCTCTCCCAGCGTTCTATCTCGTCGGAAAAGACGGCACCGCCGAGCGTCCAGTCGGGGCGCCCCATGTTGAACTTGTCCTCGATGACCCATTGCACGAACTGTTCGGTAACCACCGGCCAGGCATCCTCGACACCGAGGCGCTCATTGATGTGCGCCCGGTCGGCGTCGGTGGTTGCCGGCGTGATGCGGTCGACCATCGTACACGGGAAGCAGACATTGGCCTTGATCCACGCGGCGAGATCCGCATCGACTTCCTTGGCGAAGGCCACGACCGCGGCGCGCGCCAGCTTGCCGTTGTTGGGCAGATTGTCGCAGCTGAGAACGGTAAATGGCGGAATACCGGCGGCCTTGCGGTTGCGCAGCGCATACACGATCAGCCCGAGAATCGTCTTGGGCAGGGACGGATTGGCAAGATCGGCGGCAATAGCCGGCGACTGGATCTGCAGCTTGCCGGTCGCCAGATCGAGGTAATACCCCTTCTCGGTCACCGTAATGCTGACGATGCGCGTGCTGGCGTCGCTCATCTTGGCGAGCAGACGAACCTTTTCGGCATCCTCGGCGCCGCCGACTGCATCGACGATCGCGCCGACGACGCTGATTCGCTCGAAGTCGGCGCCGAACTCGGCCACCGCGTAGAGACAATCCTGCGGCGCCAGCGCATCGCGCATGCCCGACGACTGCATGCCGGCACCGACGATGCCCCAGGCCAGATCGCCGGAGTTGAGCACCGCCTCGGTCATCAAGGCCTGATGGGCACGATGGAATGCACCCAGACCAAGATGCACGATCGATGCCGCAACCTTTTTACGGTCGTAGGCGGGCCGCCCGATCGAAGAAGGCAATTGGGAAAGAGTGTTTTCGGAAAGACGCATGGCTACCCCTCGGAATTTTTTATTGAAAGGACGTGTCGAAGCCTATGTATACTTGTATACTAGCATTCAAATAACAAATTGCAACAGCGAAAAACAGTGGAGGCCAGCTGTCAGGCTAGAATCAAAAAATGGAAATGGAAACCTTTGACAATCTGTCCGGCGTAAGTTTTCGCCCGCAGGAATCGCTTTCGATCGGCGCACAATTGCACCGCATCCTCCGCGCCGCAATCATCCGGGGCGACCTGGTGCCGGGACAGGCCATTTCCGAGATCGAAATCAGCAAGAAATTTTCGGTCAGCCGGCAACCGGTGCGCGAGGCGTTCATCAAACTCTCCGAAGAACGCCTCATCGAAGTACTGCCTCAACGCGGCACCTACGTGCGCAAGATTTCGGTCAAGGAAGTACTCGACGCGCGCCATCTGCGCGAAATCATCGAAGTGTCGATCGTTCGCGAGGTCGCCGAAAAACACGACGAGGAACTGATCAAGACCCTGCGTAAACTGGTCGCGGCGCAAAAGCAGGTTCCCCACGGCGACAACCAGGCCTTTCTTCTCCTCGACGAGGAATTCCACCGAACCCTCGCCCTGAGCGCCGGTCGGGAGTATGCCTGGCGCATCACCGAAGGAATCAAGGCGCAAATGAACCGCGTTCGCTTCCTGACCTTCGATTCGGCCACGCCGACGCAGCAACTGACGGACGAGCACGCCGGCGTCATCGACGCCATCGAGGCCGGCGACGCGGAACTGGCCGGCAAGCGCATGGAAAACCACCTGCGCACGCTGATCACCTCCCTGCCGCTAATGGCCGAACGCTATCCGGAGCACTTCGTCACCGAATAGCGTGAAGCCGGGTTCAGGGATTCAGTGGTTCAGATCTTCCTTGCCGGCATCGATATCCGCGGTCGGATTCACGATCTTGGCCAGTTCCAGATACATGTTCTTCAGGCTATACAGCACCATCAGCCCGCCGGTGATCGGCATGCAGGCGTAAAGCCATTTCTTCGACATCGCGAAAGCGGTCGTCTGTTCTTCGGTCTTCAGGAACAGTTCCCACGCGTACCAGAAGAACACGGCGATGAACACGAGTGAAAAACACTCGACCAGCAAGCGGTAGCCGAAGCGCGCTCGAACGCTTGGAAGGTGCTTCGAGATCCAGTCGCCGACGCTGAAATGGCTATGCGTCACCCAGACCGCCGCCGCGCCGTAGAAAATGAGCGCACCGTAAAGCAGTTCGAGAATCTCGTCGAACCAGTGCATCGACATAATCGGCACGAAACGCACGAAGATGTTCAGCGACAGGATGATCGTGATGGCGATGAACAGGCCGATGCAGATCCATTTGAGGACCGTCACCAGCATCCGGTCGAGATGGTTGAAGAAAGCAAAAACGCTGTTTTTCATTGAATAACCCTCATCGTCTCGTTACGAGGCCGGCCCCATGATGTAGTTCGGCAACCACAGCGCGATCTCCGGAACGAAAGCGCAGATGATCGTTACTGCCAGAATCGACAGCAGATAGGGCAGGCACTCGAGCGCCAGATTCCAGATGCCGACACGCGCGAAACTTTCGACGGCGAACAAGCACATGCCGACCGGCGGCGTCAGGTTCCCGATCATGATCAACAGCGTCATGACCACCCCGAAATTAACCATGTCGATGCCGAACATCGGACAGATCTTCATGAAGATCGGCAGGGTGATCAGGAAGATCGCGTTCCCATCGAGGAACATGCCAAGCACCAGGATGATGAAGATCACGATCCACATGAAGGCCGTTGCCGAGGCCCCCATCGCCGATAGCTGGGTGATCAACGCGTCGGGAATGCGTTCGAAGATAGTGAACCAGCCGAAGAAATTCGCCGTGGCGATGATGAACATCAGGCCGCAGGTCTGCTTGAGCGAAACGAACATGATGTCCGGCAGGTCGCTCCATTTCAGGTCACGGTAAAAGAACCCCAGCGCCAGCGCGTACAGTGTCGCGATCACCGCGGCTTCGGTCGGCGTGAAGAATCCGGAAGTGATGCCACCGATAATGATGAATGGCGCCAGAAGCGGCCAGAAAGCCTCCTTGAAGCTGACCAGGATTTCGTTCAGGTTAGCCCGGCTGTCCTTGGGCAGCGCTCGGGGCCGCGCCATCAACCAGATGGCGACCATCATCGCCAAGCCCATGACCGCGCCGGGAACGGCACCGGCGAGGAACAGGCGCGCGACGGACACCGTGGTGATCGCGCCATAAAGCACGAACGGAATCGACGGCGGAATCACCGGACCGATCGTCGATGCCCCGGCTACGATCGCGGCGGAAATCGTCGGCTTGTAGCCGGCATCGACCATCGCGCGGTGCTGGATCTGGCCGAGACCGGCCGCATCGGCCACTGCCGAGCCGGACATGCCGGAGAAAATCATCGATGAAATGACGCTCACCTGCCCGAGTCCACCGTTGAAGTGACCGACCAGTGCCCGGGCAAAACGGAAGATGCGTTGCGTGGTGCCGCCGACGTTCATCAGGTTGCCAGCGAGGATAAAGAACGGAATCGCCAACAGCGTGAAGCCGGTCGTACCGAAATACATGCGCTGCGGCAGCATCGCCAGGAAGCTGCTTTGGCCTTGAGAGACAAAGAAGGCCACTGCGGTGAAGCCGATGGCGACGGCAATCGGCACGTCGATCATCAACAGGATCAGCAGGACGGAAAAGATAGCCAGAGTGAGCATGAACGAACCTCGGTGAAGATAAGTCCGTCGCGATTCATCACCGTGACGGCGTTGATACGGGCGCGAAAAAAACGGGACATCGCTTGGATGCCCCGCCGTTTCTCATTTCCGGATCACTTGCTGTTCTTCTCCACCATGTCCATGAACTTCTTGAAGTTGTCTGCCCCGACGCGCCCCTTGACCTTTTCCCATGCCGGGCCCATCGCTGCCTTCCATGGGCCGAGGTCCGGACGGGCGATGACGATACCCTTGGTCGCTTCCAGATCCTTCAACTGGACCGCTTCGTTGTCGCGCAACAGCTTGCGTGCGTGCTTCGCCGCAGCCACCGATTCCTCGGTAACGATCTTCTGCTGCTCCGGCGTCAGCTTGGCCCAGCTGTTCTTGTTGACCACGTGCACCATCGAACTGTAGGTGTAGTTCAGGATCGACATGTACATCTGGGTTTCATACAGTTTCAGGTCGTAGATCGTCCCGACGGGATTTTCCTGGCCATCGACAACCCCCTGCTTCATGGCCATCACCAGCTCTGCGAAGGCAATCGTCTGCGCATTGCCACCGGCCGCCTCGACAAACGCCTGATAGGCGAAGGCCGGCGGCGTACGGATCTTCATGCCCTTCATGTCGTCCGGCGAGTTGATCGGTTTCTTCGAGTTGGTCAGCTGGCGGAAGCCCCATTCCCAGTCGGACAGGTGCACCAGGTTCTTCTTCAGCAGTTCGGGAGCCGCCCAGGCCTTGAAGTCACCGTCGATGATCCGGTCGGCCATCGCGTAGTCCTTGAAGGCGAACGGCGTACTGATCACGTCGTAGAACGGCAGGTGCTTGGCCAACTGATCCTGGCCGGACAGGCTCATGTCCACAGCGCCGAGCAGCACCTGCTCCAGCACTTCGGGGGGCGACCCGAGGACGTTGTTGCCGAACAGTGAAATCTTCACCTCGCCGTTGGTCCGCTTCTCGACGTTCGCCTTGAATTCCTTGGCAGCGATGCCGCACGGGTGCGTATCCGAAGCGAAATGGCCCAGCTTCAGTTCGACGGCCGCCTGCGCGCCAGTGGCACCGAAGGCAATCAGAATGGCGAGTGCAATCTTCTTCATCGTGTTTTCTCCTCCTGTTGAATTATTCGAATTTGCCCCGCGCCGACTCACCGTGCGCTTGCAGAAAGAGAGAGGGCGGGCTTCGTTACACTGGTCAGACCGCCTTACCATCTGACCACAGACAGGAGGATAAACCGTGCACGGCAACTGTCAAGCTTTTTTGGAACAGCATTCCACTTTCGAACCATCACCGTAGCGTTTCGCACTGAAACAGCGCAGGCCAGCACGGACGAGCGCCAGCGGGCACAGCCCGATCAGGGCGCGCCCGGGCAGTAATGCGAGGGAAAATCAGGCTTTTTCGAACAGCGCGATCGATTCGACGTGCGAGGTGTTGGGGAACATATTGACGACCCCGGCACCGCACAGCCGATAGTTTTTCTGATGAACCAGAATCGCGGCATCGCGCGCCAGCGTTGCCGGATTGCACGAGACATAAACGATCCGCCGCGGCCCGTCCTCGCCGATAGCCTTGACCAGTTCGACCGCGCCCTCGCGCGGCGGGTCGATCAGCATCTTGTCGAAATGCCCCAGCGCCGCCAGCGACTCCGGCGTCGCCTCGAAGAGATTGGCCACACCATATTCGACCCGTTCCTCCAGGCCATTCGCCGCGGCGTTCTCACCGGCCCGGCGAACCAGTTCGGCACTGCCCTCGACGCCGACGACCTGCGCGCCGGAGCGGGCAATCGGCAACGTGAAGTTGCCGAGGCCGCAGAACATGTCGGCGATGCGCTCTCCCGGCTGCGGATCGAGCAGCGTCATCGAGCGGCGCACCAGCACCCGGTTGATCGCATGGTTGACCTGGGTGAACTCGGTCGGCGAGAAGAAGTGCTCGATATCGTAGTCCGGCAACCGATACGACAGCCGCGGTCCTTCCAGCGGATAGAAGCGATACACGGACGCCGGCCCCTTCGGCTGCAGGTAGAAGACGACGCCGTGGCGATCGGCAAAAGCCCGCAACAACGCTTCGTCGGCAGCATTGATCGGTTCGAGGATGCGCAACACCAGCGCCGTCATGTATTCCCCGACGGCCACCTCGATCTGCGGCATGGCCGTGGCGATCGACAGGCCGGCGACCAGTTCGCGCAGCGGCAGCAGCAGGTCCGACAGATGCTTGGGCAAATTCGGACAGACGCTCATGTCGGCGACGTAGCTGCTCTTCCGCTCGTGAAAACCGATCAGCATCCCGCCTTTCTTGGGCACCATGCGCGCCGACAATCGCGCCCGGTAGCGGTAACCCCACGGCGCGCCGTAGATCGGCGCATAGATCTGCTCGGCCACCAACCGGCCGAGATGCCACAAATTGGTTTCCAGCACCCGCTGCTTGGCCGCGACCTGCGCCGCCGGCTCCAGATGCTGCATGCTGCAGCCACCGCAAACGCCAAAATGCGGGCAGCGCGGCATTATCCGGCTGGAAGACGCGGAAAGGACGCGATCCACCCGGGCGATCTCGTACGTCGGCTTCCGGCGAATAGTGGAATACTCGACACGTTCACCGGGCAAGGCCCCTTCGACGAAGATCGTTTTGCCCTCGAACCGCGTTATCCCCCGCGCCTCATGATCCAGCGATTCAATGATTCCAACCGGCATGCTACGTTCCCGCGTAAAAAAGCAGGCAATTCTATCGTTCCTTTCCCTCGCCTGAAAATCCTCCGGTCAATTGCCCGAATTGTCGGAAAAGCCGGAACTGTGGCCCGAAGCACGCCTCACAGTTTCCGGCCGATCCTCCGATATAGGTTACAATCCCCGCGAATCGGGCTATTCCGGACGAAAACAAGAATCCAGAACGCATCGCCAGCCATGCCAGAACCGTACTTTTTCTTCCGCCCCGTCCTCGCACCCGACCACAGCTGGGCGGCGCTGGATTGGCAAGCACAATCGCTCCAGGAAACGGCCCCTTCCGCTTTCATTCAGTGTTTCTCGGATTCCGCAGCGGCACCGCTGGCCGGCATGCTGCCGCTGGTGACACCGATCCGGCCGGACTTTCTGTTGCAGAGCGACTTCCTCAAAGCCTTCGAGGCAGACCCGGTCGTCTTCGTTCTTCCTGATTCCTGTCTGCAGAACGAGCAAGTCATCGCGCAATGCAAGGCCTGGCGCGACCGCGCAAAACCGCTCGCGCTGCAGATCGACCACGTCGAGATCCTGCGCAAGATACCGCTAGCGGCATTCAACACGATCCGTTTCGATGCCGCCTTTGCCCGTCAGGAGTTTTCCGCGCTGGACCTGATCTACGCCAACGACGCGGCTTTACGCAAGATCGCGACAAACGTCGATTCCTACGAGATGGCCGGCTGGCTCGCTGGCAAGAGCGTCGAATGGTCTGACAGCCACTTCCTGACCAGCCCCAATCCGGCGCTGGGCAAGGAGCCTGACCTCCCTCGCCTGAAGCTGCTCAAACTGCTCAACCTGGTCAAACAGGACGGCGACACGCGCGAGATCGAAGCCATTTTCCGCGAGGAAGCCAAGCTTTCCTACAATCTTCTGCGCCTCGTCAATTCCGTCGCTGTCGGTGCACGCACCAAGATCAGCAATTTCTCGCAAGCCATTGCCATCCTCGGTCGTCGTCAACTCCAGCGCTGGCTGCAACTGTTGATCTACGCCAACAACCTGGCCGATGGCAACGCCCCCAACCCGCTGATGCAACTGGCCGCCGCCCGCGGACGGCAGATGGAACTGCTGAGCGCAGCGATCGAGCCGATCCCGGACGTCCCCGAACTCAGCGACAACGCTTTCATGACCGGGCTTTTCTCGCTGTTGAGCGTCCTGATCAACCTGCCGATGGGCGAAATCCTGAAAGAACTGCCGCTACAGGATGAAGTGGTCGAAGCGCTGAGCGACCCCGGCGATGATGGCGTTCTGGGCCACCTGCTCGCGGCGATCGCCGCAGGCGAAGCCGGTGATTTCGCGCACGCGGCAAAAATCCTCGCTGAACTCGGCATCAGCCCGGCCGTTCACGCCAAATCGCAGGTCACCGCCTACTACTGGGCAAGCCGCATCAACATCGACAATCACGACTGACCGGCGGTCAGCCGACACGCTTGAGGTGACTGCCGCATCCTGCGCGGCAGTCGCTGGCGCCGAAACCGGGAATCAGTATCTCGCCCGACGTGCGTTGATTGACCACGCACTCTGCTTCGGTGAAACGGGCAAGCTCGCGCACGCAAACGCCGGGAGCCGCCAGCAGATAATCGACATGCCAGTGCATTTTCTTTACCGGCGACAGGTGCCGGCGAATGCGCGCCTCGAAGTTGCGCAGTGCGCTGCCGGTATAGATGTATCGCCCGGCTGGAAAATCGAATTCACCGAGGCGCCCGACGCGCACGCGCACCGGTGCTGGCAGCTCGATCAGAAGCTGGTACGTCCGCGGGTCAAGGCTAGTCACCGCAGAATGGATTGGTAAGGCGTTCTTCGCCGAAGGTCGAGGACGGACCGTGGCCGGAAATGAACGTCACGTCGTCGCCGAGCGGCCAGAGCTTGAGACGGATCGAATCCATCAGCGCGTCGAAATCCCCGCGCGGGAAATCGGTGCGCCCGACCGAGCCCTTGAACAGGACATCGCCGACGAAGGCCAGACGCGCCGCGTCGTTGAAGAACACGACATGCCCCGGCGTATGCCCCGGGCAATGCAGCACCTGCAACTCGACGTTGCCGAAACGGACCAGATCGCCCTGCCCGAGCCAACGATCGGGCGTAAACGAACGCACATTGGGGAACCCATACATCTGCGCCTGCTGCGGCATGTTGTCGATCCAGAAGCTATCCTCCTGCTGCGGCCCCTCGACCGGCAACGACAGGCGCTCTGACAGTTCGGCAACGCCCCCGGCATGATCGACGTGCCCGTGCGTCACCAGGATTCGTTCGAGCGTCACCCCGTTCTTCTCGACAGCGGAGAGAATCCGGCCGATGTCGCCCCCGGGATCGATCACGGCTCCATGCCGGGTTTCATCGCACCAGAGCAGCGAGCAGTTCTGTTCGAAGGGAGTTACCGGGACAATCTGATAGCGAAGAGGCATGGCAGGCAACCTGTCGGCAAGTCGAAGCGGGCGAGTATAACAGCGCCTCAACTGCCCCGGGACCGGCAGTTTACTGGCCGTCGATCTGCTTGATCAACTCGAACAAGCGCTGGTAAAACTCCGGCGAAGTCACTGTTTCCTCGCCCAGTTTTACCAACGTATCCTTATCGATAGCCCACGGCAGGGACAACGAGCCGAGCCCTGCGACGCTGACCCCGGCGCTGGCTCCTTGCGCTTTGAGCTGGAACTGCGTCTCCCGGGCATTGGCGTAAATCACCGCACCGAGACTGCTCGGCAATCAGACCAACGTGATCGTCAGTTACACGATTCCCAACGGGCGAACAAATCCGGGCATGGCGAGCGACAAACAACCGGGAGGCGCTATCTTGCCGAAAATTGCCCCCGCCGGAATGTTCTTCAGCGCACGATTACCCCGGAACCGCCCGTTCCGCACTATTTCCGCTGCAGCGGGCACTTCTTGCAGGGGTGCGGTTTCTTGCAGCATTTCTTGCTTTTGCTCATGAAGACTCCATTTACAACTGCTGATTTTCGGCATCTGCGTCAGACGCCAAGCGGGCTAACTCATATTCGAGTTCCTTCTCGCGCTTGAGTTCCTGCTCGCATAGTTCGGGCGTTTCCGAAAAACAGCTTCGCAGCGGGCCCGACGCTACATCGAACACGAACGGCCACGCCGCTATAATCTTTCCGACGTTGGAAGACAGGAAAGGGATCGTAAACTCGCTTCGCCTGTCTCACACCAAGAGTAACAGCCGCGCAAAGAAAAATGCAGAAACGATCCGACAACAATGACGATTACCACGCCACACCAGCAACAGGGCCCTGGCGTGTCCTGCTGACGCTTGCGGGGCTGGTCTGCGTCGGTCTGGCCGCCGCCGGGGCCGTGCTGCCGTTGCTACCGACCACACCGTTTCTTTTGCTCGCCGCCGCATGTTTCGCGCGCAGTTCGCCGCAACTCAACCGCTGGTTGCACACGAACAGGGTATTCGGGGCTTATCTCCGGCGTTATCGCCGCGGGGAAGGACTTCCGCTGGCGGCCAAGATCGCAATTCTCTCGCTGCTCTGGCTGTCGCTCACCGCGTCGGCGCTGCTTGCCGTACCGGACCATCTCTGGCCGATACGCGTTGCCCTGGCCGTGATTGGTCTGGGCGTATCACTTCATATCCTGCGCATCCGGACTTACCGGGCGACAGCGGAAAACCCGCTCTGATTCGCCCGGAGTCACACATAAATCAGCGCTGACAGATCAGTCGGCGCCCGGATGGCCGGCGCCGGCGGATACCGACTTGCTGCGCTCGATCGACTGCAGCGCGAGATAGTTGTCGCCGAACTTGACGAGGTTGTCCATTTCCTTGTCGTAGCGATCGAAGTGCATTTCCTCGTCGGCCACCAGTTCCTCGAACAGTTTCTTCGACACCGAATCCTCGTTCTTGGAACACTCGTTCGCCCAACGGTTGTAGTCACGGGCGCTGGCGGTTTCCATCTTCGTCGCCATTTCGAGCATTTCCTTGACGTCGTGAATTTTCTTCACCGGTTCTGCCGCGACCATCTCGACATCGCCCTTGAGGAACAGAATGCGATCCGACAACTTCTCGATGTGCATCATCTCGTCGATGGCCGTACGCTTGAACAGGTTGGCCAGCAGGTCGTAGCCCTGATCGTCGCAGTGAAAATGGAAATACATGTACTGATGCACGGCCGAGAGCTCATCGGCGACGGCCTTGTTGAGAAGTTCGATACTTTTCTGGTTTTTCATGGTGTTTCTCCCATACGAAAGCAGCGGGTTGGTGGCAATGCCTTGAAGCGCCGGAAATACAGCACCCACGATTCTAAACGACCCGCCGCCACGAGCGACGCACACGACAGATTTACCTGATCACATGGTCACTGGCATTGCGCCCGGCAACAAAACCGCCCGCCAGGCACGCCGTCAGCAGATAGCCGCCCGTCGGCGCTTCCCAGTCGAGCATTTCGCCGGCGCAGAAGACACCGGGCAGCTCGCGGAGCATCAGGCCGTCGTCCAGCGCGTCGAAACGCACACCGCCTGCGGAACTGATCGCCTCGTCGAGCGGCCGCGGTGACAACAGGCGCAGCGGCAGCGCCTTGATCGCGCCGGCCAGCCTCACCGGGTCAATGATTTCCTCGCGCGACAGGCACTCGTGCAGCAGCGCCATCTTCACGCCCTTGAGCCCCAGGCGACTTTGCAGATGGCTCGAGAGCGAGCGGGCGCCTCGTGGACGGGCCACCTCGTCCCGCACCCGCTGAGTATCGAATCCGGGCAACAGATCGAGGTGCAACGTGGCGCTGCCGGAGGCCTCGATCGCATCGCGCAATGGCGCGGATAACGCGTAAATCAAGCCGCCTTCGACGCCGCTTTCCGTCACCACCAACTCACCGCTTCGCCGGTGTTCAACACCACGTGCATCGACACAGGAGGCCATGACGTTTTTCAGCGGCTCGCCGGCGAAACGCTCGCGCAAATGCGTACTCCAGGCGACGTTGAAGCCGCAATTGGCCGGACGCAGCGGCGTAACCTGCACGCCCAGCGATTGGAGCAAGGACACCCAGCGCCCATCCGAGCCGAGTTTCGCCCAGCTGCCGCCGCCGAGTGCGAGAATCACCGCATCAGCGACGAGTTGCCGCTCGCCCTCGGGCGTCTGGAAATCGAGGAGCCAGCGTCGTCCATCATCGAGGCGTTGCAGGCCGTTCCAGCGGTGGCGCACATGGAAATGCACGCCGGCCTCACGCAAGCGATGCAACCACGCCCGCAACAACGGTGCGGCCTTCATGCCGACCGGAAACACGCGGCCCGACGAGCCAACGAAGGACTCGATACCCAGACCGGCCATCCAGTCGCGAATCGCCGGTGGTCCAAAGGTGTCGAGCCAAGGAGCAACCCGATCGCGCCGTTCGCCGTAGCGGCTGCAGAAGTCGGCAAACGCATCGGAATGGGTGATGTTCATCCCGCCCTTGCCGGCCATCAGGAACTTGCGCCCGCACGAGGGCATGGCATCGAAAACATCGACGCGCAGCCCGGAGCGTGCGACAACCTCCGCCGCCATCAACCCGGCAGGACCGCCGCCGACGACGGCAATCCGGCGGGCTCCGGCAGTCATGCGTCGACCTGCGCCGCCGGCCGGGACAAGCGCTCCGCCAGCGCATTGAGGCCGAGCACGGCCAAAGCCCGATCCAGCCGTTCCGGCGACGCCGTCGCCAGCAGCGTCAGCCGACCTTGGCGATGTGCGCTCTCGCCGGCCAGGCGCAGGCACTGCCGGGCCACGGCATCGGCAACGTCAACGAGTTCCGCCCGCCCCTGCACGATCGGCCGAAGCACCGGGGCCAGAAACGCGTAGTGCGTGCATCCGAGAACGATCCGGTCGGCGCCGGCAGCCAGCACCGGTTCAAGATGCCGCCGCGCGGCGTCGGCGAACGCCGCGTCGTCGAGCTTCAGGGTTTCGACACGCGTCGCCCAGCCCGGGCAGGCCAGGACGTCGACCTGGATATCCCCGGCATGTTGGCGAATCAGTCCCGCCAACCGCTCGCTGCGTGCGGTGGACTCGGTGGCCAGCACGGCGATGCGTCCGCTGTGCGAGGCGCTGGCGGCGGGCTTGATTCCCGGCTCGATGCCGATGACGGGAATCTGCGGCAACGCCGCGCGCAAGGCGGCTACTGCCGCCGCGGTGGCCGTGTTGCAGGCCACCACCAGTTGCCGGCAGCCTTGCACCTCGACGAGATACCGGCCGATGCGCAACACCCGCTCGCGAATGAAGGCATCATCCTTGTCGCCGTAAGGCACGTGCGCGGTATCGGCGAGATAGACGAGATCGGCCTGCGGCAACGCCGCGGCAATCGCGGCAAGTACCGACAGCCCACCGAGTCCGCTGTCGAAGACTCCGATCATCTACGCTGCCGCGATGACTACAACCTCGATGCGCATTTCGGGATTGGCCAGACGCGCCTGCACACAGGCGCGCACCGGAGCCATTCCCTCGGGCACCCAGTTGTCCCAGACGGCGTTCATCGCGTCGTAATCGGTCATGTCGCGCAGGTAGATGGTCGTCATCAACAGGCGCGACTTGCTGCTGCCTGCCTGGAGCAGCCGTTTATCCACGGCGTTGAGGACTTCGCGGGTTTGCACCGTGATGTCGGCCGACAGAGTATCCGGCACTTCGACGAGATAGACGGTGTTGCCGTGGGTAACGACATCCGAATAGCGGCGCGTGGTTCCCTGGCGTTCGATGCTCATGCTTGCTCTCCCCGGTCAATGAAAGAAGCCGGCGGAAGCCGGCTTCGGAGAACGTCGGGGCACCGGCGAGAACCGGTGCGGCGGCGCCTGGTTAGTGCTTGTTGCCGAACAGCGTCTCGACCGGGATCTTGCCGATCTTGGTGCACCACTCGATCGGTCCTGTGGTATGCACGGAGGTGCCTTCGGAATCGACGGCGACGGTCACCGGCATGTCCTGCAGGTCGAACTCGTAGATGGCTTCCATGCCGAGATCCTCGAAGGCCAGCACTTTCGCGCCCTTGATCGCCTTGGCGACGAGGTAGGCGGCGCCACCGACGGCCATCAGGTAGGCCGACTTGTTGTCCTTGATCGCCTCGATGGCGACCGAACCGCGCTCGGACTTGCCGACCATGGCGATGAGACCGGTTTGCTCCAGCATCATGCGGGTGAACTTGTCCATGCGTGTGGCGGTCGTCGGGCCAGCCGGGCCGACCACTTCGTCGCCGACCGGATCGACCGGGCCGACGTAGTAGATGACGCGGTTGGTGAAGTCCACCGGCAGCTTCTCGCCCTTGGCCAGCATGTCCTGGATGCGCTTGTGCGCGGCGTCACGCCCGGTGAGCATCTTGCCGTTGAGCAGCAGTTTCTGGCCCGGCTTCCAGGCGGCGACCTGTTCCTTGGTCAGCGTGTTGAGATCGACGCGGGTGGCTTCCTTGAGGTCCGGCGTCCAGGTCACGGCCGGCCAGTCTTCGAGCTTCGGCGGCTCCAGTTTGGCCGGGCCGCTACCGTCGAGGTGGAAGTGGATGTGGCGGGTCGCCGCGCAGTTCGGAATCATCGCAACCGGCAGGTTGGCCGCGTGGCACGGATAATCCAGCACCTTGACGTCGAGCACGGTCGTCAGGCCGCCGAGACCTTGCGCGCCGATGCCAAGGGCGTTGACCTTCTCGTAGATTTCCAGGCGCAGTTCCTCGGCGCGCGAGAGCTTGGCGCCTGTCTTGGCAAATTCGGCAGCCTTGGCCTTCAGCTCATGGATGTCGCACGGCGCCATGATCGATTCCTTGGCCAGCAGCATGGCCTTCTCCGGCGTGCCACCGATGCCGATACCGAGGATGCCCGGCGGACACCAACCGGCGCCCATCTGGGGAACGGTCTTGAGAATCCAGTCCACCAGGTCGTCGGAAGGGTTGAGCATGGCGAACTTGGCCTTGGCTTCCGAACCGCCGCCCTTGGCCGCGCAGATGACTTCGACGTGGTCGCCCGGAACGATCTCGTAGTGCACGACCGCCGGGGTGTTGTCCTTGGTGTTCTTGCGGGCGCCGGCCGGATCGGCGAGCACGGAGGCGCGCAGCGGGTTGGTCGGGTCGGCGTAGGCGCGCTTGACGCCTTCGTTGACCATCTCCTGCAGGCTCATCGTCGCGTCGTCCCAGCGCACGTTCATGCCGACCTTGAGGAAGACCATGCCGATGCCGGTGTCCTGGCAGATCGGGCGATGTCCTTCGGCGGACATGCGCGAGTTGGTCAGGATCTGGGCGATGGCGTCCTTGGCCGCCGGGTTTTCCTCGCGCTCGTAGGCTTCCCCGAGCGCCTTGACGAAATCAACCGGATGGTAATAGCTGATGAACTGGAACGCATCGGCGATGCTCTGGATCAGATCTTCCTGTTTAATGCTGGTCATTTCAGGCTTTCTCTATCAATGAGTTAATCAACAAGGTACGAAAAACTGGAGCGCCGACCTGAGAATGGGTCAGCAAGCTGAATCGATGAAAATCGGAAAAAGGCCGGAACAAACCACGCGACCGACTGTCTTTTTGAACCCGGGGATTCTATCACCAATCCCAAGCTGTCTTTTCCCGCGAAAGACCGGCTGCAAGGCGCGCCATGGCAGATGCCTGCAGCCCGAGAAGAGTGGATCAAGCGCTCCGAAGCAACCGGCTTCTCCGAATGGTTTCGGCGAGCCGTGCGGTTGCCCAAGCCGGATCATTCTGCCCGCAGATTGCCGACACTACGGCCACGCCCAGCGTTCCGGCAGCGAACAGCGGTGCGAGATTGCCGGCGTTGATGCCGCCGATGGCGACGACGGGCAGCCCGGCCGCAACCACCAGTTCCCCGAATACGGCGACACCGGTTGCCGCCGCGGCATGCGGCTTGGTACCGGTCGGATACACTGGGCCGATGCCGAGATAATCGACACCGGCGGGCACGGCCGCCAGTTCGGCAGCGTTGGACACCGAGAGCCCGAGAATCTTGCCCGGGCCGATCAGGCGCCGCGTCTCGGCCACGGCCAGATCGTCCTGCCCGACATGCACGCCGTCGGCATCGACCGCCAGTGCGATATCTACATGGTCGTTGATGATCAGCGGCACATCGAACGGCGCCAGCACCGCCTTGAGTTCGAGCGCCGTTTCCAGCCACTGCCGTTTTTTCCAGTCGGGCGCGCGCAACTGCACCACTGTCGCCCCATTTTCCGCTGCAACACGGGCCGTGCGCACCATCGCCGCCGGTCCACCACAGAGGTCGTGATCGAGGACCAGATAGAGGGAAAGATCGACCGGGTTCAGCATGCTGCCTGCTCGCGGAGTCGTTCAGGCGTGAGCAGATACAGCGCGTCGAGGAATTCGACCTTGAACGACCCCGGTCCGCGGCTGGCCGCCACCGCCCGCTCACCGCACAACCCCGCCACGGCACAGGCGGCAGCCACAGCGTCGAGGCGGTTCGGCGCCTGCGCGATGAAGGCCGCGACCAGCGCCGACAGCGCGCAGCCCGTACCGACAACGCGCGTCATCAGCGGATGTCCCCACGGCGTCGCCCAAGTCGTCGCACCGTCGGTGATGAAATCGGTTTCGCCGGTCACGGCGACGACCGCACCGGTCGCCCGTGCCAGGTCTTCCGCCGCGCCGATCGCCGCTGCGGAACCGGCCGTCGTATCGACCCCGCGACCGGTGCCGGAAAAACCGGCCAGCGCCAGGATCTCCGAGGCGTTGCCCCTGATTGCCGCCGGCTTGCACTTGAGGAATTCGCGGCATGCCTGCGTCCGGTAGTCGAGCACGCCGACGGCCACCGGATCGAGCGTCCAGGGCACGCCGGCCCGGTTGGCCGCTGCCACGGCCTGCTTCATCGCCACCAATCGCGCCGGATAGAGCGTTCCGACATTGACCAGCAAGGCGCCGGAAATCGCCGCGAACGACGCCACTTCCTCCTCGGCGACGATCATCGCCGGCGACGCCCCGGCCGCCAGCAGGACGTTGGCGGTAATTTCCTGCACGACCTCGTTGGTCAGCAGATGAACCAGCGGATTGACGGAACGGAAGCGCGCCAGTTCGGCGGCGATGACATCAATGGGAAGAATGTTGGGCATGAGGAACAACCGCAGGATCGGAGGATAGAATCGGCATAGGGGGCAGCCCTTATAGGCTACGCCCCTGCCACACCACCCGGCATGCGGGTCCGCACCGGGCGGTTCGAGAAGTTGAGGTCATGAGAGACGAGGAACTCCGAGTCGATCAAAGTAGGCAATGGTCAGTACCGTTTTCAGTAGCCGATCGGCGTTTCGCCAGTAGCTACGTGCATTTCCAGCCACCCTGCACGCCACAACTTCCGGCGCACCGAGGGCTTTTAATTCCCGATACATTGTCGTGCCGCGCTTCCAGTGCTTGAGTTGTATTGCCCGCAACCGATGTCGCATCCATTCGTCCAGCGTTCGCCAGAC
>NZ_JCANUT010000059.1:0-23086 GCF_059569095.1 Propionivibrio pelophilus DSM 12018
ACGAACTGCGGCGGGATCAGCTTGACCGTGTGTCCCAACTGGCTCAGTTCGCGCGCCCAGTAATGGGCGCTGGCGCACGCTTCCATGCCAATCAGGCAGGGCGCTTGCCCGGCAAAATAGCTGCGCACTTGCCGGCGCGAGAGCGTTCGCTTGACCTGCACCGCTTCGTGCCGATCCACGCCATGCACCTGAAATACTTGCTTTGCCAAATCCACTCCAACGCGCGTAAGGTTCATCTTGGACTCCTTCCTTCGTTTGACTGGTTGGTGACAACTCCAGTCTGGCACATCGATGCCGGTGCAAGGGAGGAGTCCATCCCATTGGCCTACGCCGGAATGACGAACCCTCAATGAACCCGCCCTCCTACGCGACTGCAAACTCGGCGGCCAGCGCCTTCTTCATCACGTCGACCGGCGCGTCCTGCCCGGTCCACAACTTGAAGGCGATCGCCCCCTGGTAGACGAGCATCCCGAGCCCGTCGAGCGTGATCGCCCCGCGTTCCCTGGCGGCATCGAGAAAACGTGTCTGCGGCGGGTTGGGGATGACGTCGCAGACGACCAAGCCGGGGCGGATCGTGGCGTAGTCGAGCGACGGCATGTCGGCCACGTCGGGGTAGAGGCCGATCGATGTGGCGTTGACCAGGACGTCGGTCGTCGCCGGAATCGGCAGATTGTCGGTCCATGCCTGGTAGCTCGCCTTGACCGGGGTTTGCTCGCCAAGCAGGGCGACGAGTTCCTGCCCGCGTGCCTCGTCGCGATTGACGACAACGATCTCGGCCGCGCCGGCCAGCGCCAGTTCGACGGTGATCGCCCGCGCCGCGCCACCGGCGCCGAGCACCATGAACTTCTTGCCGGCCGGGTCCAGCTTCGCATCGTCGGTTAGCGCACGCAGGAAGCCCTTGCCGTCGGTGTTGACACCGATCAGGCGGCCGTCCTTCACGTAAACCGTGTTCACGGCGCCCATGATGCGCGCGTCGTCGGCGACTTCATCGAGATACTGGATGACCTCGCACTTGTGCGGAATGGTCAGGTTGATGCCGCGAAAGCCCATGGCGCGCAGGCCATTGACCGCGGCCGGCAGATCCTCGGGCGGTACTTTCAGGTTGAGATAGCGCCACGGCAGATTCAGCGCGGCAAAGCCGGCCTCGATCATCACCACGGTCGGGTTTTCATCGACCGGATAGCCGAAAACGCCGGTCAGTTCCTTGCGATAACTCGTCTGCTCTTTCATTCCATCCCCTTTATCAGCGAACAGTTTCCCGAATACTAATCACAGTTGCCCGGCAGGTCAGCATCCGTTCGCCCCAGGAATCCGGAGAAAACCCGTTTAATCGGCGTATCCAGATCCGTCCACGCCGCACCGACACGTGAGAGGCACTCGGGCAGTCGAAGCGGGCGCGTCTCCACGTTCTCCGGCTTCGCCGCCATGGCCAGCTGCGGAACCACCCCGATGCCCATCCCGGCAGCGACAAGAGCCAGCATCGTCGTGAATTCCCCAAGCTCCTGGATAACCGCCAGCGGTGCACCGCAAAAGCGCATCGCCAGCATGAATTCGTCGTAATAGCCTGGGGCAAAGCGGCGAGCAAGGAAAAATACCGGGTGCGCAGCGAGGTCCGGGGGCGTTACTTCGGAGAGGGCACAAAGCGCATGCCCCGCTGGCAACACCACAAGGTACGGCTCTTCCAGGACGGTTTGCGTCGTAACGCGCTTGTCGTCCACCGGCAACCTGACAAACCCGAAGTCGATCAGGTTCGCCTTGAGTGCGCCCAGCTGGTCCGGGGTCGGCATGTCCTTGAGCTCGAGCCGGATGCCGGGATGGCGTGCCCGCAGCGCACGAATCAGGCGGGGGAGATAGGCCGGGAGCACCGAGGAAACGAACCCCAGCCGGATCACCCCGATCTCACCCGCTTCAGCGGCCCTGACCCGCTGCACCGCATGTCGCGCCTGATCCAGCGTGGCCTGCGCCTCGGGCAGGAAGACGCGTCCCGCCGCACTGAGTTCGACGCGGTGGCGATCACGGTCGAAAAGCACCACGCCCAACTCATCCTCAAGCGTCCGGATCTGCATGCTCAGCGCCGGCTGGACGATGCACAGACGTTCCGCCGCCCGACCGAAATGCAGTTCCTCGGCAAGGACGACAAAAGACCGTAACAAGCGAAGTTCCATGCTTTTCCCACACGCAGCCAAGGACGCAGTCAGTTTATCAATATCCCTGATAACAAAATCATAAATTGGTATTGGATCGGCTCGAACACCCGGATATATAAATGCTTACCGCGATTTTTATCGATCATTACTTTTTATCAGGTTATCGAAATGCAAGAAGGAATTTTTCAGCTGAATGGCCGCCGCGCCTTGATCACCGGTTCGACGCAGGGCATCGGACTTGCCCTGGCCTACGGCCTGGCCCGTTCGGGCGCCACCATCGTTCTCAACGGTCGCGATCCGCAGCGCGTCGCCGCCGCCGCCGAGAAGATGCGTGCCGACGGTTTCGCTGCGGAAGGCGCGGCATTCGACGTCACCCAGCAAAATAGCGTCATCGAGGCCGTTGACCGCATCGAGCGGGAACATGGTGCCATCGACATCCTGATCAACAACGCCGGCATCCAGCGCCGCGCGCCACTGGAGGACTTCCCTGTCGAGAACTGGGAAGCGATCCTGGCCAACAACGTGAGCAGCGTCTTCTACGTCTCCCAGGCCGTTGCCCGCCACATGATTCCGCGCCGCCGCGGCAAGATCATCAACATCTGCTCGGTACAGAGCCAGCTCGGCCGTCCGACGATTGCGCCTTACACCGCCTCCAAGGGGGCTGTCGCCAATCTGACCAAGGGCATGTGCGCCGACTGGGCGAAATACGGCATCCAGGCCAACGGACTGGCGCCCGGCTATTTCGCCACGGAGATGAACAAGGCGCTCGTCGAGAACCAGGAGTTTTCCGACTGGCTCTGCAAGCGCACCCCGGCCGGCCGCTGGGGACAGGTCGAAGAACTCAATGGCGCGGCCATCTTCCTGGCTTCCGATGCGTCGAGCTTCGTCAACGGCCAGATTCTCTACGTCGACGGCGGCATGACCGCTTGCGTTTGATTTCTCGCCACATCCAGCGCCTGCAACCGGCACTGTAAGCACGCGGCCGCCTGGAATTCCGGCGGCCGCGTTTCTTTCTGTCAGCGATGACAACCCCGGCGCCCCCCGCTAGACTGTCGGCCGTCGCTCACCTTCAGGCGCCGCGCCGTGCTCAACCTCATCTGGACTGGTTTCTTCCTCGTCGGCTTCGTCGCTGCCCTGCTCCAGGCGCTACAAGGCGATGTAGACATCTTCTCGCGGGTTCTCACTGGTCTGTTCGACACGGCCAAGACCGGTTTCGAAATCTCGCTCGGACTCACCGGCGTCATGAGCCTGTGGCTGGGACTCATGAAGATCGGCGAACGCGGCGGCCTCATCCAGTTGTTCGGTCGGGCGCTGAGTCCGTTCTTCCGGCGCATCTTCCCGGACATTCCGCCCGGCCATCCGGCGGGCGGCAGCATCGTGATGAATTTTTCCGCCAACCTGCTCGGGCTGGACAACGCCGCAACGCCGCTGGGCCTCAAGGCGATGCGCGAGCTGCAGGAGATCAATCCCAAGCCGGACACCGCATCGAACCCGATGATCATGTTCCTGGTGCTCAACACCGCCGGCATCACGCTGATCCCGACTTCGGTGATCGCCATCCGCCAGAGTCTCGCCGTCAAACAGGGGCTGGTCGGCTTCAACGCAGCGGACATCTTCCTGCCGACGCTGCTCGGCACCTTCATCTCGTTCAGCGCCGGCCTGATCGCCGTCGCTCTCTGGCAGCGCGTCAATCTGCTCAACCGTGCGGTAATCGGCTTCTTCGCCGCGTTTCTCGCGCTGATGGGCGGGCTCTACGCCTGGCTCGGCAACCTGCCGCCGGAGCAGATGACGCAGACGATTTCCCTGCTCGGCAGCGGACTGATCGTCTCGATCGTCGTGCTGTTCATCGCCGTCGCCGCCTGGCGGCGGATCAACGCCTACGAGGCGTTCGTCGAGGGCGCCAAGGAAGGTTTCGGCGTCGCCGTGCAGATCATCCCCTACCTGGTCGCCATGCTGGTGGCGATCTCCGTCTTCCGCTCCACCGGCTGCATGGCCTACGTGATCGAGGCGATCCGGACAGCCGTCGTCGCGCTCGGGCTGAACGCCGATTTCGTCCCGGCGCTACCCGTCGGCCTGATGAAGACCTTGAGCGGCAGCGGTGCGCGCGGTCTGATGGTCGACGTGATGACCACCTACGGCGTCGACTCATTCCAGGGCAAGCTGGCGGCGATCATCCAGGGCTCGACCGAAACGACGCTGTACGTGCTGGCGGTGTATTTCGGGAGTGTCAATATCAGCAGGACCCGCTACGCGCTGGCCTGCGGTCTGATCGCCGACGCGGTCGGTCTGGTCGGGGCAATTGCCGTGGCGTACTGGTTCTACCATTGACGCGGCGGCTGAAACATTTTCCAACATTCTCCGACCAAGCCAATTGAACTTGCCTGCCGGCGCGGCATCGCACTCGTCATGAGCGAACAACGAAACCAGACTCCGCAACCATGAAACAACCAGCAAGGAACATCGCACGCACCCTCGCGCTGCTGCTCGCCCTCTCCTTCGGCCTCAGCGTCGCCGGCGCCTCGCTGGCCGAGCGCGAACCGGGCAGCCGTAGTTGGCGGACGGCGCCGCGCCACTCGGCGGGAATCGCCCCGGACCCCAAGGCAAACGCGGATACTGCCATCGTCCAGGTGTATTCGGCGGCGACGGTCGGCTGGCGAGGGCTGTTTGCCGAGCATCCGTGGATCATCTTCAAGCGCCGCGGGGAAATCGCCTACACGCGCTACGACGTGATCGGCTGGCGCCGCCCGAACGTCGTCCAGCGCAACTACGCAGTGCCGGACGGCCTGTGGTACGGGGCGATGCCGACGTTGCGGGTCGATCATCGCGGCGAGAGCGCCGAAGCAATGATCGGCGCGATCGAGGCAGCCATCCGCAGCTATCCGTATGCGAACACCTACCGCAGCTATCCGGGGCCGAACAGCAACACCTTCCTCGCCCACATCGGGCGCGAGGTGCCGGCGCTGAAACTCGACCTGCCGGCCAACGCGATCGGCAAGGACTACCGGCCGATCAGCCAGCCCGCTGGGCTGTCGCCGACGGGAAGCGGCGTGCAGCTTTCGTTTTTCGGGCTGCTGGGAATGAGCATCGGCTTGCAGGAAGGCATCGAGGCCAACATCCTCGGCCTGAATTTCGGCATCGACTTCAACAGCCCCGGCCTGCGCCTGCCGTTCATTGGCCGGCTGGGGATGGACGATGCGACGGTCGAGGGGAACGACGCGCCGCACTGAAGCAGCAGCGTTTATTGCAGGTTCGTGATCCTGGCCTGATCACTGGCCTGATCGCTGTGTTGACTCGGGCGGCAATGCGCCGGAGGAACCTGCCGTATCGAGGACGTAGCGCGTTTGCTTTCGGCGAGCATGTCACGCGCGTACAATCAGCCAATACCCGCCGATCCTGCATCGACTGTTGCCCTGACCTTCACGACGGATGTTCGCTGAAGAATCCAGGTTGCCATGATGAGGAGACCGTTTTTGAAGACCACGCAGCTACTTTCTTGTCTCGCACTATTCGCCTTTTTCGGCATGGCCCACGCGCGAGAGGTGCGTGTTGGCGTCTACTCCAACGAGCCGAAGATTTTCCACGATGCCAAGGGCAAGCCCGCGGGCATCTTGATTGACCTCCTTCAGCGCACCGCCGCAAAGAACGATTGGGCTCTCAACTACGTGTCCTGTACCTGGCAGGAGTGTCTGGATGCGCTCCAAGACGGAAAAATCGACTTGATGCCGGATGTGGCCTACACCCCGCAACGTGAGAAATTTTTCGACTTTCACAAGACGCCGGCTCTGCATAGCTGGTCCCAAGTATTCAGTCGCAAAGGGATTTCAATTTCTTCCGTGCCGAACCTCGACGGCAAGCGCATAGCCGTTCTTGACGGAAGCATCCAGGCCGATTTTTTCAAGGAGATGGCTGAAGGATTCGGAATCAAGGTCGTGCTGATTCGCGCCCGGACCTACGATGAGGCATTCGACCTCGTAACCACCGGAGCTGCAGATGCGGTTATCACGAATAACCAGTTTGGCGAATGGAACGCTTTGCTCCACCAGTTGGTAGAAACGCCCATCGTATTTTTGCCAACCCAGCTCTATTTCGTGACGAACAAGGGACGCCATCCTGATCTTTTATCGGCAATAGATCGACAACTGGATGCATGGAAGACCAGCGAGAACTCGGAATACGTCCAGATCCTGAAGAAATGGCACGGCGCAACGCCGACAACGGGGCTCCCACCCTATGTCTGGCAAGCACTCGGCGTTTTGCTTGCCGCGCTATGCTCTGTCATCGTCATCGCCACTTTTCTGCGCCGGCAAATCAAAATCAAGACCTACCACCTCGAGGCCGAGAAAGCTCAGGTAAATGCCATCCTGAACGCGCTGCCGGACTTGTTGTTTGAAACCAGGGCGGACGGCTGCATCCTGAGTTATCACTCCCATTCGACAGACCTTCTGGCAGCGCCGCCTGAGGCTTTTCTGGGCAGGCGACTTCACGAGGTCGTCCCGACTGGCGTTCTGGCCGTTTACCAGGAGGCCATACGTGAGGCCATGGTGAAAGGAGTGTCGATCGGCAAGCAATATGTGCTCGAACTCGCCGGCTCCCAACGTTGGTTTGAGCTGTCAACGGCGAGAAAGAAAGTCGAAGAAGGAAAGGATCCGCACTTCATTTCTCTTGCTCGCGACATCACCGATCGCAAGCAGGCCGAAAGAAAAATCGCCCAATTGGCCTTTTTTGACCAGTTGACCGGCCTGCCCAACCGGACACTCCTGCAAGATCGCATCAAACAGGCCATGGCTTCCAGCCAGCGAACCGGCAATTACGGCGCATTGCTGCTCATCGATCTTGACTACTTCAAGACCCTCAACGACACCCTCGGCCATGACTTTGGGGATCTCCTGCTGAAGCAGGTCGCACAGCGCCTGATCGAATGTGTGCGTGAGGAAGATACGGTGGCCCGACTCGGGGGCGATGAATTTGTCGTGATGCTGGTGAACCTGAGCGAAAGCTTGGGCGAGGCAGCCTCCCGGGTCGAAATGATCGGAGGAAAAATTGGTGCTGCACTTAACAAGACCTTCGAACTCAAAGAGGCGACTTACCGCATTTCGATGAGCATTGGTGCCAGCGTCTTTCTAGGCCAGCAGACCGACATCGACACCCTAGTGAAACAAGCCGATCTGGCCATGTACAAGGCCAAGGACGCCGGGCGTAACACCCTGCGATTCTTTGATCCAGAGATGGCACACGACGTTCAGAAACGTGCGTCTCTGGAGAACGATCTCCATCATGCCATTCAGGACAAACAATTTGTGGTCCACTATCAGGCTCAGATACAGGGTGGGCAGGTAACGGGCGCGGAGACCCTGCTACGCTGGCGTCACCCCGAGCATGGACTGGTCTCCCCTGGCGAGTTCATTTCCGTACTCGAAGAGACGGGACTCGTACGTCCGGTGGGGCAATGGGTATTGGAAACCGCCTGCCGGCAATTGGCAGACTGGGCCAAGCAGTCCGAAATGTCCCACCTCACGGTGTCGGTGAATATCAGCGCACACCAATTAAACCATGAAGATTTTGTCGATCAGGTGCTAATGGCGCTTGAACGCAGCGGAGCAGACCCCGGTCATCTCAAACTGGAATTGACGGAGAGTTTGCTGGTAAACAATGTTGAGAAAACCATCGGCAAGATGAACACCTTGAAAGCGCAAGGGGTGGGGTTTTCACTGGATGACTTTGGCACAGGCTATTCGTCACTTTCGTATCTGAAGCGTTTACCGCTCGATCAGCTGAAAATCGACCAGAGTTTCGTCAGAGACATCCTGACTGATCCGAATGATGCCGCGATTGCAAAAATGATCGTCCTTCTTGCCGAGAGCCTGGGGCTGGCGGTTATCGCGGAGGGGGTGGAGACCGAGGCGCAGAGAGCTTTACTCGCGAACCTTGGTTGCCACACCTATCAAGGGTACTTGTTCAGCCGCCCCTTGCCGCTCGAGGAATTCGAGGCGTACACAAAAAGCGTGATTGAAGCGAAGTGAATGAATGTTGGGCACGGATGAACCGGATGCCGATCGAGCGCAGACACCTCGACAGACTGTACGGCCGGGGTGGGTCGATCTCCACCTCCCTCGTGAATCGATCTATCCACCTTGGAAGGCGAGTTGGATAGCAACGCGTTTCAGCTCGTTCAGACGCTCCCTCCCCGCAACGATCCGGATACCCAAAGGACGAACAAACTTGGCCACGGCGTTCGCCGGGGCGACGACCTGGCCGGGATTCACGCGAGGAACGGCTTGATCCAGTACAGCCAGGTGTAGGCCACGGTCAGCACAACGCCGACGGCGATCACCACACCGCGCAGCCAGGCGACCGGCATCCGTTTCGCGACGCTGCCGCCGATGAAGCCGCCGGTGATCGCCCCGAAGGCGCAGACGATGGTTTGTGGCCAGGCGATACCGCCCTGGATAAGGAAGACGACGAAGACGCTGGCGATGATCATCACCGCCAGGAAATTCTTGATCGCGTTGCTGTACTGGACGTTCTTGTAGCCCATCAGGCTCAGGGAAGCCATCACCATCAAGTTGACGCCACCGCCGAAAAAACCGCCGTACACGGTCACCACGCCGAGTCCCAGGGCGGCGCGCAGCGAACCGCCGGGACGCGGCTCGCCAATATGAGCCTGCTCGGCCTTGCGCAACAACCACTCGCGCACCCGCTCGGCGTAGGTGAATAACAACGTGGCAAACAGCACCAGCGGCGGCAGCAGGCGGGAGAAACCGGCGTTGCCGACCCACAGGATCAAGCTCGCCCCGAGGCCGCTGCCGATCACGGTCACCAGCGAGAGAAACAGGAGATGCTTGCGCATCGCATAGAGTTCGCGCCGGTAGGCCAGCGCCGCCATGCCGTTGCCGAGCCACAGGCCGACGTTGTTCGACGCGCTGGCCAGCGCCGGCGGCACACCGCCGAGGATAAACGCCGGATAGGTGAAGAAGGTACCCCCGCCGGCAATGGCGTTTACAAAACCGGCAGCGACGGCCGCGACAAGGATGAGCGCCTGCGGCGCATAGGAAAGCAGCGTTGCTGAGTCGGGCATCGGGGGTACCGGCAGGAGATTGAGATTATCTGTTCTTCTTCAGCGGCGGAACGAACTTGTAGTCGATATCCCACGGGAAATAGACCCACTTGTCCTGGGTGAATTCCTTGACGCAGAGATCGACGATTTCGCGGCCCATCGGCTTGGCGTAAAGGGTGGCGAAATAGGCCTTGGGCAGCAGTTTGCGGATGACGCGGGCGGTGTTGCCGGTATCGACGAGGTCGTCGATCAGCAGGTAACCCTCGCCGTCGTGGTCGACGCCCTTGAGAATCTTCACTTCGGAACGCATGATCTGCGCCCCTTCGCTGTTCTCGGCAGACTCGTCGTAACTGGAAGCGCAAATGGTGTCGAGCAGGCGGATTTCCAGTTCGCGCGCGACCAGCGCGGCGGGAATCAGCCCACCGCGGGCGATGGCGATGATGCCCTTGAACGGCCCCTTGTCCATCAGCGCATGACAGAGGACACGCGTATCCCGATGCAGTTCGGGCCAGGAGATCACGATATCGTCGCGATACGGGCTGATGAACGTGGATTCCATGGTGAATTCCTTTGGAGAGAACGGAAGGCGGGCATTATAGACGCGGTGCGACGACCCCAAAAGCAGAACGCTGGGCAATAAAGCATTGTTTTCCCTCCCCTTCAATGGCTACCGTATGCACACATCGCGAGAGCTCCGTCATCCCGGCGCAGGCCGGGATCCAGTTTGTACTCCGAAAACCTGGATTCCGGCCTGCGCCGGAATGACAAACAAGTGGCGGCATACGGTAGTCCTTGAAGGGGGAGGAACAACTCACGACACGCATGCGCAGCCAAAAGCAGAACGCGGCCCGGAGGCCGCGTTCGCTGTCGGGTCGAATCACTTCGGAATCGAACCTTCCACGCCCTCGACGTAGAAGTTCATTTTCTTCAACTCAGCGTCGGTGTAGGACTTGCCGGCGGCCAGGAGTTCCTTGCCCGACTGGTCCTTGAGCGGGCCGGTGAAGGGATGCAGCTTGTCGGCCTTGATCGCATCGCGGCGCTCTTCGGCCACTTTCTTCACGTCAGCGGGAACATCGGCGCCGAAGTTGTCGATATTGACCGCGCCTTCCTTGACGCCCCACCAGATATCCCCCGTCTTCCAGGTACCGGCCTGCACGTCGGCGACCACTTTCTTGTAGATCACGTCCCAGTTCAGGATCGACGCGGCGAGGTGCGCCTTGCCGCCGAACTTGGTCATGTCCGAATCCCAGCCGAAGGCCAGCACGCCCTTCTCCTGCGCGGTCTGGACCACGGCCGGCGAGTCGGTGTTCTGCATCAGCACGTCGGCACCCTGGGCGATGTGGGCAAGCGCCGCCTCACGTTCCTTGCCCGGATCGAACCAGGAATTGACCCAGATGACCTTGGTGGTGATGTTCGGGTTGACGCTGCGCGCGCCGATGGTGAAGGCGTTGATGTTGCGGATCACCTCGGGAATCGGGATCGACCCGACGTAGCCGATCTTGTTGTTCTTGCTCATCTTGCCGGCAACGACGCCGAGCATGTACGAGCCTTCATAGGTACGCACGTCGTAGACGCCCAGGTTCTTGGCCGTCTTGTAGCCGGTGGCGTGCATGAAGGTGGTGTTCGGGAAGGCCTTGGCGACCTTGACCATCTGGTTCATGTAGCCGAACGAGGTACCGAAGATGACCTTGTGGCCCTTCTGCGCCATATCGCGGAAAACGCGCTCGGCATCAGCCGTTTCCGGGACGTTCTCGACGAAGCTGGACGTGACCTTGCCGCCGGACTCCGCTTCCATCTTCTTGCGGCCCTGGTCGTGGGAGTAGGTCCAGCCGTGATCGCCGGTCGGGCCGATGTAGACGAAACCGGCCTTCAGCGGGTCGGCGGCGTGAGCGGCGGACAGGCAGGACAGCGCCACGACCGCGACGGTTGTCAGGCTCTTGAAGCGGGACAGCAACATGCTCGATTCTCCAGAAAGAAAGGTTGGGGAAAAAACCGGTGCACTCTATCAGTTGCCGGAGTCACCGTGAATCGGTTGATCGGTCGACGCAGCGTTTTCCGGCGACTCGGATGCGGGAGCGACGGACACCGGCTTGCTGGTCAGCGAGATGCCGGCGAAGCTCGTCTGCGAGAAATCAAGGCTCGGCGGCGGCAGCGGCGGCCGGCCGCAGGTCAGGCAGTAGCCGGTTTCCTGATCGACCATGCAGTAGTTGAGGCAGATGTATTGCGGTTCGTCTTCTTCACTCATGGCACGTCCTAGATTTTCTTCACTTCGATGTTCAGGGTCAGGATGCGGTAGGCGATCTGCCGTGGGGTCATGCCGAGGATGCGCGCCGCACGGGCCTGCACCCAGCCGGCCTGCTCCAGCGCGGCGATCACCCGTGATCGCTCGTCGAGATCGCTCTCCGCGGTGTGGGTCGACAACGGCAGCTCGGCCGGCACATGCGGCGAGGGTGGCGCAACTGCGGCCACGGCGCCCGCCTCGCGAAAGCGGTCGATCAGGATCAGATCGGCGTCGATGGTACCGGATTCGGACATCACCGCGGCGCGTTCGAGACAGTTCTCCAGCTCGCGCACGTTGCCCGGCCACGGGTATTGCGAGAGGCGGCGGATGGCGCCGTCGGTCAGCGATAACCGTCGCCCCTGCAGTTCGCCGACCTTCCCGACGAGGAAATTCGCCAGGTCGGGAACATCCTCCAGGCGGTCACGCAACGCCGGCAGCACGATCGGCATGACGTTGAGGCGGTAGTAAAGGTCCTCGCGGAACTCGCCGGCGTCGACCGCCGCCTCCAGATCGCGGTGCGTAGCGGCAATGACGCGCACGTCGACCTTCAGCGTGCGCGTGCCGCCGACGCGTTCCAGCTCCCCTTCCTGCAGCACGCGCAGCAGCTTGGCCTGGAAGGCCGGTGAGATTTCGCCGATCTCGTCGAGAAAGATGGTGCCGCCGTCGGCCGATTCGAAGCGCCCGCGCCGCGCGGCGACGGCGCCGGTAAAGGCGCCCTTCTCGTGCCCGAACAGTTCCGATTCGAGCAGGTTCTCCGGCAACGACGCACAGTTGAGCCGCACGTAGGCGCCGTTGGAACGCGGCGAATGGTAGTGGATGGCGTTGGCGATCAGTTCCTTGCCGGTGCCTGTCTCTCCACGCAGCAGCACCGTGGTGTTCCACTTGGAGACCATGCGCACCTGATCGAACACCCGGCGCATCGGCGCCGACCGTCCGACGATGTTGTCAAAGCCGTACTGGTGGCGCACCGTCCGCCGCAGGCTGTCGCGCTCGTCGGTGATCTTCTGCTTTTCCTCCTCGACGGACAGCGACAGGCGGACGCTCTGCCCGATCAGGCTGGCGACCATTTCGACGAAGCGAGTGCGCTCTTCGAGCAGGCCGTCGTCGGGCGTGTTCGGCTGTACCGCCAGCACGCCGTGCAGGTTGCCACCGAGGCTGATCGGCGCAGCGATGAACGGCAGGCGACGGTCGTAGAGGCCGAGCCGGTTGAGGAAGCGCGGTTCGTCGCCGAGGCGGCTCAGCGCCACGTTGCGCTTCTCTTCGAGAATCAGCCCGAGCAGGCCCTCGCCCGCCTGGTAGCGCACCGTCTCGTGGCCCGGTTCCTCGCTGCCGTTGATGGCATTCACCACCAGATCACCGGTTTCCGGGTCGAGTACAGACACCATGCTGCGGCTCATCCCGGCCTGCTCGTCGAGCGCGCGCAGGATTTCTCGCGAGGTATGCCGGAAGTCGAGCGAGCGGGAAAGGATCTCGCCGACGCGGTACAGCGTTTCCAACTCGATCCGGCGCAACGCGGTCAGGCCGGAAAAGTTGATTTCACTCATGCGCCGACCCCTTGCGACTCACCGGCAGGACGACCAGCACGCGACAGCCCTTGCACTCGGTCGAGTCGATCTCGATCACGCCGTCGTGATCGGCGGCGATCTGCTGCGCCGATGACAGCCCGGTGCCCAGGTGCCTGCCGCCGCCCATGCGCGTCGAGAAGAACGGCTCGAAGACCTTGTAGCGCAGGTTCGGCGGAATGCCCGGCCCGGTATCCTCGATCACCACTTCGACACGGTCAGTGTGGCCGCGCGTGATCACCCGCAGTTCGCGTTCGCGCCAGCCCTTGGTGTTCATTGCCTCGATCGCGTTGTCGACGATCGCCTTGAACATCGTACGCATCCGGTTGGGGAAGGCGTTGAGCGACGGCAGCACCGACTGCGGCTGCCATTGCACCGTCACACCCGTTGCCAGCATGCGCGTCGTCGTCAGGTCGAGGACGTCGCGCATCACTTCGTTGATATTGACCGCGGTGCGCGACTCCGACGAATGCTCGGGAATCGCGCTGCGCAGGCTGTCGATGGCGTCGCGCCCGGCGTAGAGCGCGCCGGACAACGCCGAACCGGCCGGCGAACCACCTCGACGCTCCAGCGTGGCCAGCACCGAGGCCATGATGTTGATCGGCCCCTCGATCTTGAAGACAGCGGCCGACAGCGTCTCGCGCAGGGCATCGACGCGCGACTCCTCGGCCATCGTCGCCTGCAGCAGTGCCAGCCGGGTTTTTTCCTGCTCGGTACGCTGGCGCGTGGTTTCCTTGGCCACCAGCAGCAGGAAGACCTCGTCCCGGCGGTCGAAGAAGCTCTCGGCCTTGCCGTCCTTGCGCTCGACCCAGAGGCCGGAGCATGAGAACCAGCGCGTTCCCTGACGCGAGTCGAAACGGATTTCGTGATCGTGGAAGGCATAACGGCCGACACGCGGCGCGGCGAGCGGCGCGTTCAGATTGCCGCGCACGGCATCGAGGATGACGGTCGCCGGTTCGACGGCACGCAGGTCGCTCATCAGCTTCTTGTACTCGTGGTTGTCGAGCACCACGCGGAAGGTGCTGTCGAGCAACGCGAGAACCACCGGAGCCGAATCGACGACAGACTCGATCAGCGCCTTCTGGTCGCCGAGCTCGCATTCGAGCCGGTGCATTTCGGTGACATCGCGCTGGATGCCGAGATAGTTGGTGATCATCCCGGCCGCGTCGGCCACCGGTGTGATCAGCAGGTCAGCGAGATATTTGCTGCCATCCTTGCGCCGATTGACCAGCCGCCCGCTCCACGGGCGCCCGGCTGTGATCGCCGCCCACATCGCCTGATAGATCTCATCCGGCGTCGATTTGTTCGACAGCAGCGACTGGTTGGCTCCGACGAGTTCATCCGCCGCGTAGCCGGTCACGCGCGAAAACGCCGGATTGACGTAGAGGATGTTGGCCGCGGCGTCGGTGATCGAGATGGCAATGTCCGCCTGCTCGACGGCTTGCTGGAATACGGCGGGAACGATCGCGGCGGCCGCAGCATGGTCCCCGCCGGAGCGGATGTCGTTAGTCACATGAATTCTCCCAAGTCGGGGAACTCATCGCAAATTCCGTACCAGAAAACCGACACACGCCGAAAACCGCGGCAGATGTCGCATTTCACGCAATGTGTAGGACTTGCGACATCGCAACCGTTGCTGCAGCCGCCGCGAAAAACCCCTTAACGGTGCGCATTTTCGCCCCCTTGCACGATTGCGGAGCCTGCCGGAAAGCGCATGGCACGAATCGTGATAGCGGTAGGGCACACGCCAACGAATCGCACAATTGCCCATGAGCGACTATTTCTTCCTGCTGATCACCACCGCCCTCGTGAATAACGTGGTGCTGGTGAAATTTCTCGGCCTGTGCCCGTTCATGGGTGTGTCGAAACGCATCGACAGCGCGCTGGGGATGGGCATGGCCACCACCTTCGTGATGCTTCTCGCCGCCTCGGTCTGCTGGAACATCGAACACTGGCTGCTGGCGCCGCTCGGCCTCGGCTACCTGCGCATCATCACCTTCATCCTGGTCATCGCCGCGGTGGTGCAATTCACCGAGATGGTCATCCACAAGATGGCGCCGGCGCTCTACCAGACGCTCGGCATCTACCTGCCGCTGATCGCCACCAACTGCGCGGTGCTCGGCCTGGTGCTGATCAACAACCAGGAAAAACACAGCTTCGTCACCACGCTCGTCTATGACTTCGGCTCGGCCGCCGGCTTCACCCTGGCCATGGTCATGTTCGCAGGCATGCGCGAACGCCTGGCACTGGCCCGCGTGCCGTCCGTCTTCACCGGTGCACCGATCGCTTTTGTCCTCGCCAGCTTGATGTCGCTGGCGTTCATGGGCTTTTCCGGACTGAATTTCAAATAGGAGACGATGATGTTCGCCGCCATTGCCAGCCTGACCGTTCTTGGCGCTGTACTCGGCCTCGGCCTCGGCGTCGCCGCGCGGAAGTTCGCGGTCGAAGGCGATCCGCTGGCCGATGAAATCGAGGCGTTGATGCCGGGATCGAACTGCGGACAGTGCGGCATGGCCGGCTGCGCCGCGGCAGCCAAGGCAATCGCCGAAGGTTCCGCCACGCCAACCGTCTGCCCCCCCGGTGGCAAGGGGCTGGCCACGGCGATCGCGGCCAGGCTGGGCGTCTCGATCGACCTCGATGGGGTTTCTGACGAAGGACCGAAGATCGCCGTCATCAAGGAAGAAATCTGCATCGGCTGCTGCCGCTGCCTGAAGATCTGCCCCACCGACGCCATGATCGGCGCCCCGAAGCAGATCCACGCCGTCATCCGCGAAGCCTGCACCGGCTGCGGCAAGTGCGTCGAGCGCTGTCCGACCGAGGCGGCGATCATGCAGCCGATCCCGGTCACCCTGCAGCACTGGGTCTGGCCGAAGCCCGCCGAGGCCGCCGCTTGAGGAAACCATCATGGGACTGATCGAACGATTCCTGCACAATCTGAAGGCGCCGCGCTGGGGTGTTCATCCGGACGACCACAAGCGGCCGGCGGCGGATGCGCCGCTGCGGATACTCCCCCTGCCCGCCCGGCTTTATGTACCACTGGTGCAACACGTCGGCCAGCCTGCCCGGCCGCTGGTACTGGTCGGACAGAACGTTCTCAAGGGGCAGCTGATTGCCGAGCCGCGGGGACGGATTTCCGCCCCGATCCATGCGCCGACATCCGGCAAGATCCTCGCTATCGGCGAGATCACCGCACCACATCCGTCGGGGCTGCCGTTCGAGGCGATCACCATCGAAACGGACGGACTGGATACAGCCGTCGAGGTCGATGTTCCGGCCGATCCGTTCGCCCTCTCACCGACCGAGGTCACCAAGCTGATCGCCGACGCCGGCGTCGTCGGCCTCGGCGGCGCGACCTTCCCCTCGTCGGTCAAGCTGGCGCTCGGCAAGCGCAGCGAAATCACCACGCTGATCGTCAACGGCGGCGAATGCGAACCGTATCTGTCGTGCGACGACCGCGTCATGCGCGACAAGGCCGCCGACGTGATCGACGGCGTGCGCCTGATGCTCCACTGCACCGGCGCAAGAGAAGCGCTGGTCGGCATCGAGGACAACAAGCCCGAAGCCATCGCCGCGATGCGCCGCGCCGCTGCCCGTTTCCCCGAGGTCAAGATTCGCCCGGTGCCGGCGCGCTACCCGATGGGTTCCGACCGCCAGCTGATCGAGACGCTGACTGGCAAGGAAGTCCCCTCCGACTGCCGGGCAGCGGACGTCGGCGTGATCGTGAACAACGTCAGCACGGCCAACGCCGTGCATCGCGCCGTGCGCCTCGGCGAACCCCTGATCCAGCGCATCGTGACGATCAACGGCGGCGCCGTCTGGCAGCCGGGCAACATCCTGGCCCCGATCGGCACGCTGGCCAGCAATCTTCTTGCGTTCGCCGGACTGAAGAGCGAGCCCGCGCGCCTCGTCATGGGCGGTCCGATGATGGGCGCCGTGCTGCCGCATGCCAACGTCCCGATCGTCAAGGGTACGGCCGGCATCCTCGCATTCAACGACGACGAGATCGCCATTCCCGAAGCCGGCCCCTGCATCCGCTGCGGCACCTGCGTTCAGGCCTGCCCGATCGGCCTGTTGCCGCTGGAGATGGCCGCCAACGTGCGTGCCGGCGATCTGCAGGCCGCCGCGTCGCTCGGGCTTTCCGACTGCATCTCCTGCGGCTGCTGCGCGTACATCTGCCCCTCGCACATCCCGCTGGTGCAGTACTTCTCGCATGCCAAGGGCGAGTTGTGGGCACAGGATCGCAGCCAGCTGCGCATGGAAGCGACCAAGAAACTCGCCGCCGAACGCGCCTTGCGCCTGGAACGCGAAGCCAAGGAAAAAGCCGAGGCGGCGGCCAAACGCAAGGCCGAACGCGAAGCGGCGAAACGTGCCGAGGCGGCGGCAAAGGCCGCGGCGGAAAACGCGGCGACGGAGGTGGTGGAATGAATCTCCACGGTACTTGCCGAGCACAGGCCGCGCACGAGCCTCCTCGTCATTCCGGCGCAGGCCGGAATCCAGGTTCTCGGAGCACCGGCTGGACCCCGGCCTTCGCCGGGATGACGGAGCACCACGGCGAGCCAGCGCGAAAAGCAGACTTACGTGCCCCCAACGAGGCAAGACCATGACCCCCCACCTCGCCCCCCCGACCGCCCCCCACAGCGTGTCCGCCAACAGCGTCTCGCGCATCATGCTGACGCTGCTCGGCACACTCGTACCGACCACCGCATTCGGCTTCTGGCTTTACGGCTGGCCGGCGGTCTTTCTGTGGACCGTCACGGTGCTCGCCGCGCTGCTCGGCGAGGCCGCCTGCCTCAAGCTGGCCGCGCGTCCTGCCCTGCCCACCCTGTTCGACGGCTCGGCGCTGGTCACCGGCTGGTTGCTCGCGCTCTCCCTGCCGCCCTGGGCGCCCTGGTGGATCGGCGCCGTCGGCGGGCTATTCGCCACGATGCTGGCCAAGCAGGTGTTCGGCGGACTCGGGTTCAACCTGTTCAACCCGGCGATGGTCGCCCGTGTCTTCCTGCTGATTTCCTTCCCGGTGCACATGACGGCCTGGGTCGCACCGATGCCGATCACCGCGGCCTCGGCCCCCGGAATCCATGACAGCCTGCTGATCTTCCTCGGCAGCCTGCCGAAACTCGACGCCGTCGCCAGCGCTTCGCTGCTCGGCTTCGTCAAGACCGAACTGTCGCGCGGCACCGATCTGCTGCACGCACTGATGGGCGGCGCGCCCGGCATTCCGCTCAGCGGCGCCCGCGCCGGCAGCCTCGGCGAAACGGCCTCACTGCTGATCGCCGCGGGTGGGCTCGTCCTTCTTTTCACCCGGATCATTACCTGGCACATCCCGGTGGCCATGCTCGCCGGCATCGTCGTCCCGGCGCTGATCGGCCACGCGATCAATCCGGCGCGCTACCTCGACGCGGCGTCGCACCTGCTCTCCGGCGGCGCGATGCTCGGCGCCTTCTACATCGCCACGGATTACGTCACGTCGCCGAATACCAAGCAGGGACAACTTGTCTTCGGCTTCGGCTGCGGCTTCCTGACCTATGTGATCCGCACCTGGGGCGGCTACCCGGAAGGCGTCGCCTTCGCGGTGCTGATCATGAACGCGCTGACGCCCGTCATCGACCGCTACATCAAGCCGCGCATTCTTGGTCGCAACTGGCGGGGCTCACCTCTCGACCCGGCCATCGAAAAGGCCAAAACCGAAGGGGCAAAATCATGAGCATCGTTGCACAATGGCGTGACCAGCTCTTCTATCAGCCGCTGTCCCTTGGCGCCATCGCGCTCGTCACCTGTGCGGCGCTGGTCATCGGAAACCAGGCGACCCATTCGGCGATCGTCGCGGCGGAAGAGCGCGACCTGCAAAACTCGCTGAGCGAGGTGCTGCCCGCCGGCTACGGCGACAACAACCTGCTCAAGGACACACTGCAACTTGCCGGCACGGACGGAAAATCGCTCACGATCTATCTCTCGCGCAAGGGAAATGAGGTGAACGGCGCCGTATTCCAGACTGCGGCGCGCGGTTACGCCGGCGACATCGTCGTGCTGATTGGCGTCGACACGCAGGGCACGCTGCTCGGTGCGCGCGTCATCAAGCATCAGGAGACGCCGGGCCTCGGCGACAAGATCGAAGCCGCGAAAACCAAGTGGGTCGAGGATTTCACCGGCAAATCGCTCTCCTCTCCTTCCGTGGAGAAATGGGGCGTCAAGAAGGACGGGGGCGTCTTCGACCAGTTCGCCGGCGCGACGATCACCCCCCGCGCCACCGTCAAGGCGGTCGAGCAGGGACTGGAATTTTTCGCCGCACACCGCGACGAAATCCTGAAACCGGGAGAAGCCAAATGAACACCCGCGAAATCGTCAAGAACGGGCTGTGGGACCAGAACATCGTCTTTTCCCAATTGCTCGGCATGTGCCCCGCCATGGCGGTCACAACCAGCGGCACCAACGGTCTCGGCATGGGCCTGGCCACCACGGTGGTGCTCGTCGGCGCGAACATTCTCGTGTCGACCATCCGCGATTTCGTCTCGCCACAGGTACGCATTCCGATCTACATCGTGGTCATCGCCACGCTGGTCACCCTGGTGGACATGAGTCTCAACGCCTGGATGCACGACCTCTACCGCGTACTCGGCCTGTTCATCGCCCTGATCGTGGTCAACTGCGCCGTGCTCGGGCGTGCCGAATCGTTCGCCTCGCGCTCGACCGTCCTCGCCTCGGCGCTCGACGGAATTTGCATGGGACTCGGCTTCACCGTCGCGCTGACCGTGATCGGGCTGGTGCGTGAGCTGATCGGCATGGGCACGCTGTTCAGCCAGGCCAGCCTGTTGCTCGGCCCCAACTTCGCCTTCCTCGAGATGACGGTGATCCCCGACTACGGCGGCGTGCTGATGATGGTCCTGCCGCCCGCCGGCTTCCTCGTGCTCGGCCTGCTGCTCGCTGCCAAGCGGCTGTACGAGCAACGCGTGGTCGCCAAGGACAAATCGCCATCGGCGCTCACGCTGAGCGGTACTGAAAACGCTTCGGGTTGCCATTAAGGAGAATGCCATGCAGATCGGTGTCGCCTACTCCGAACACAGCCAGCAAATCTGGATGACCATCGAGGTGCCGGAGGAATCGACGGCGCTGGACGCCATCGAACGCTCCGGCATCCTCAAGATGTTCCCGCACATCGATCTGAACGCGCAGAAGATCGGCGTCTTCGGCAAGGTCGTCAAACCGCAGACCGCGCTCCGCCCCGGCGACCGCGTGGAAATTTACCGCCCGATCATCTGCGACCCGCAGACGGTGCCGCGGCGGGACGGCGTGGGCGGCGGCGAGGACGATTGAGCCCCGGCCACGTCGACACCCCGTCTCCGGGGTTTTCACTATAGTGTGGAGCGACCGGTCGACATCATTCCCATGCTCACGCTCGAATCACTGCTTGCTTACGAACGCTTCGATGGCGACATCGACGGCTGGGCCCGCATGAAGTCGTCACCGGACTGCTCAATCACCGAGACTGATTGGCACGTGATCGACGCACTGATAACGGACCTGCGTATCGCCGCGTCGGGGCGGGCCTCCCCGTCGTTCCTTCGGGAACTGGACGAGCGCCTGCAAACTGAAATTGTGGACGACGATGTCCGCAACGAGTTGCGCGCTCTGGCTCAACGGATCGCCCGTTAGCCTTCGGCGGTTCCTAAACGCGAGGCCCGCGGCTCAGCAGGCAACCCACTTGATACTTGAATGCGCCGATTCGACCGTTTTCTCGATGAAGCACACGCCACGGGCGCCATCAATCAGCCTTGGAAAGTCGCCTTCAAGCGGCGCCAGAACGCGATTTTCCTTGCGCGCGCAAATCGCTTCCCCGGCGCCGACGTAGATATTGGCAAAGGCTTCGAAGAAGGCCTCCGGGTGTCCGGCGGGCAGGCGCGAAGCCTTGATTGCGGCGTCGCAAAGCCCGGGGCCATTGCGCGTGAAGATTTGTGGTGGCGCGTCGAGCGTCGAGTAGAGCAGGCGGTTGGGCTCTTCCTGATGCCAGGCCAGAGAGCCCTGGGTGCCGAAAACGCGGATGCGCAGGTCGTTCTCGCAACCGACCTCGATCTGCGAGGAAATGAGCACGCCACGCGCGCCGTTCGTGTAGCGCATCAGGATGTTGCCATCGTCGTCGAGCTTGCGGCCGGGCACGAAGGCGGTCAGGTCGGCGCACAGCGATTCGATTTCCAGCCCGGTGATCGTTGCCACCAGGTTCTCGGCGTGCGAGCCGATGTCGCCGATGCAGCCGGCGATGCCGCTCCGAGCGGGGTCGGTGCGCCAGTCGGCCTGCTTGTTGCCGGTGCCTTCGAGCCGCGTCGACATCCAGCCCTGGTTGTATTCGACGATCACCTTGCGGATCTCGCCAAGCTGGCCGCTGGCGACCATGTGCCGTGCCTGCCGCACCAGCGGGTAGCCGGTGTAGTTGTAGGTAACGGCGAAGACGACGCCGGATTTTTCCGCCGTGACGATGAGATCCTGCGCTTGCTCCGAGGTGTGCACCAGCGGCTTGTCGCAGACGACGTTGATGCCGGCCTCGGCGAACGCCTTGGCCACCGGATAGTGCATGTGGTTGGGCGTAACGATGCTGACGAAGTCGATGCGCTCGCTGGCCGGGCGGCGCAGCTCATCTTCGAGCAGCGCCTGCCAGGACGGGTGATTGCGCTCGTCGGCGAGGCCGAGTTCGCGCCCCGAGGCAATGGCTTTTTCGGGGCGCGACGACAGCGCGCCAGCGACCAGTTGCATCTGTCCGTCGAGCGCCATCGCGCGGCGGTGAACGCTGCCGATAAAGGCCCCCTGCCCGCCGCCGACCATCGCATAGCGCAATTTTGTCATCACGAGTCTCCCAGTTTCTTTTCGAACGCCGCGTCGAAGGCGACGCCCGACGGCTTGAAATCGACGCGCCGGCAGAAGGCGGCGCTCTCCGTCGCACCATGCACGCGATCCATGCGAGCGTCTTCCCACTCGACCGAGAGCGGGCCGCGATAGCCGATGTCATTGAGGGCGACGATGATCTGCTCGAAGTCGATCAGGCCGCGCCCGACGCTGCGGAAGTCCCAGTAGCGGCGCGCGTCGCCGAAGCTGACGTGGCCGCCGAAGACGCCGACCGAGCCGTCGCCGCGCCCCCACCAGGCGTCCTTCATGTGCACGTTGCGCACGCGGTCGCCCAAGGTGCGCAGCAGCTTCACGTAATCGACACCCTGATAGCCCAGGTGGCTCGGGTCGAAATTGACGCAGAAGCGCCTGTGCTGCCTGACGGCTTCCAGCGCGCGCAGCATCGAGGCGAGATCGAAGGCGATCTCGGTCGGGTGGATCTCCAGCGCGAAGTCGACATCGACGGCATCGAAGGCATCGAGAATCGGCGTCCAGCGCGCGGCGAAGTCGGCGAAGCCCTTGTCCCAATACGCTTGCGAGGTCGGCGGGAACGCGTAGATCGAGTGCCAGATCGACGAGCCGGTGAAGCCGGTAACGGTCTTCACGCCGAACCTCGCGGCGGCGCGCGCGCAATCCTTCATCTCCTGCGCGGCACGCTGGCGCACGCCTTCCGGATCGCCATCGCCCCAGACGTGCGCCGGGACGATGCTCTGGTGGCGTTCGTCGATCAGGTCGCAAACCGCCTGGCCGACCAGATGGCAGCCGAGCGCGAAGCATTGCAGGCCGTGCTTTTCGAGCAGCGCGCGCTTGTCTCGGACGTAGCTGTCGGAAGCCAAGGCGGCCTGGATATCGAAATGGTCGCCCCAGCAGGCAAGTTCCAGCCCGTCATAGCCCATCGACCTGGCGAGCGGAGCGAGTTCGGCGAGCGGCAGGTCCGCCCACTGGCCGGTAAAAAGTGTGATTGGTCGAACCATGCTGTCCTCACGCCAAGGTGTGGTCGTTGCAACGATGAATCAAATGAGCTATCGGCAACCGTCATCCCGGTTTTAACCTGGAGTCTTGTGGTGCGCTCTGGATTCCGTATATGGACTCCTCCCGTTTTGCAAGAGCGAGTTGAGATAGGGCAAATGGGTGCGACTGCGACCGTATATCCGACCTGTGTGTGGAACGAAGC
>NZ_JCANUT010000060.1:0-22800 GCF_059569095.1 Propionivibrio pelophilus DSM 12018
CTTCGTTCCACACACAGGTCGGATATACGGTCGCAGTCGCACCCATTTGCCCTATCTCAACTCGCTCTTGCAAAACGGGAGGAGTCCATATACGGAATCCAGGCTTTCGGAGCACAAACTGGATCCCGGCCTGCGCCGGGATGACGTAGCGCTCGCCTCGGAGACAAGAGCATGAAACTCGACTTGGCGCACGGACGCGTCGAAATGGCCCACGGCAGCGGCGGTCGCGCCATGGCCAACCTGATCGAGGAGTTGTTCGCCAAGGCGCTTGGAAACGCGTATCTGGCGCAGGGCGACGACGGGGCGGTGCTGCCGCCGGCGGCAGGTCGGCTGGTGATGTCGACCGACAGCCATGTCGTTTCGCCGCTGTTCTTTCCCGGCGGCGATATCGGCAGCCTGGCGGTGCATGGCACGGTCAACGACGTGGCGGTGATGGGCGCGAAGCCGCTCTACCTCTCGGCCGCGTTTGTTCTCGAAGAAGGTTTGCCGCTGGCCGATCTGCAGCGCATCGTCGAATCGATGGCGCGCGCAGCGGCCGACGCGGGCGTGCTGGTCGTGACCGGCGACACCAAGGTGGTGGAGAAGGGCAAGGGCGATGGGGTGTTCATTACCACCACCGGGGTCGGCATGATTCGCGAGGGCGTCGAATTGTCCGGGAACCGGGCCCGGCCGGGCGACGTCGTGTTGCTTTCCGGCGCCATCGGCGAGCACGGGATGGCGATCCTCTCCCGCCGCGAGGGGCTGAGTTTCGACTCGCCGATCGTCTCTGATTCGGCGCCGCTCAACGGATTGGTCGAAGCGATGCTCGACACCGGCGCCGACGTACGAGCGTTGCGCGATCCCACGCGCGGCGGCCTGGCGACGACGCTCAACGAACTGGCGAAGCAATCCGGCGTGGGCATGCAGCTTGATGAAGCTGCGGTGCCGGTCAAGCCGGTGGTGGCCGCCGCGTGCGAGTTTCTGGGGCTGGATCCGTTCTACATCGCCAACGAAGGCAAGCTGGTTGCCGTCTGTGCGCCGCAGGATGCCGACCGCCTGTTGGCGGCGATGCGCACTCATCCACTCGGACGGGACGCGGCGATCATCGGCGAAGTCGTCGAGGATCGGCACGGCTTCGTGCAGATGACCACCCGCTTGGGGGGCCAGCGCATTCTCGACTGGCTTTCGGGCGAGCCGCTGCCGCGTATTTGCTGAGTTTCAGGGGTCGTATTTGCGTTGTATTCAGGGCCGCCATTTCCTATGCTGGTAAAGGGTTTCGAGGTCCGGTCGGCTACAAAAACAACAAGATAGAGCGCATACCGGCTGACCGGAAAAAAGTACGGGGGAGGGGGGCATGAACAAGATACGCATCGCCACCGTCTGGCTGGACGGCTGCTCGGGGTGCCATATGTCGTTTCTCGACATGGATGAACGTCTGCTCGCGGTGGCCGAGAAGATCGATCTCGTCTACAGCCCGCTGGTCGATGCCAAGGAATTTCCGGAGAACGTCGATCTGACGATCGTCGAAGGGGCCGTTAGCAGCGAGGACGATCTGCACAAGATCAAACTGGTTCGGTCGCGCACCAAGCTGTTGATGGCACTTGGCGACTGTGCGGTGACCAGCAACGTGCCCGGAATGCGCAACTACTTCAAGCGCGACGAACTGCTGCGCCGGGCGTACGTGGAGAATGCCTCGGCCAATCCGGGGATTCCGACCGAGGTAATTCCAACGTTGCTGCCGAAATCGAAACCGGTCCACGAATTCGTCAAAGTCGATATTTTTGTCCCCGGTTGCCCGCCGCACGCGGAGATCATCTTCAGCGCGGTGGCCGCCTTGCTCGAAGGGCGCATGCCGGAATTGGAACCTCGGGCACGTTTCGGCTGAAATTTGGCGAAGATCAGGGGAGGCGCCATGACCCAAACCATCACCATCGATCCGGTCACCCGTATCGAGGGGCATTCGAAGATCACCATCAAGCTCGACGATGACGGGCAGGTCGACGTCGCCCGCCTGCACATCACGCAATTCCGCGGTTTCGAGAAGTTCACCGAGGGACGGCCCTACCAGGAGATGCCGTCGCTGACCGCCCGCACCTGCGGCATTTGCCCGATCAGCCACCTGCTCGCTTCGGCCAAGGCTTGCGACGACCTGATGGCGGTGACGATCCCGGCGTCGGCCGCGATGCTTCGGCGCGTCATCAACTTCGGGCAACTGATCCAGTCGCATGCGCTGAGCTTCTTCCACCTCAGTTCGCCGGACCTGCTGCTAGGCATGGATTCCGACCCGGCGAACCGGCACATCCTCGGCGTGGCGGCGAAATTTCCGGAACTGGCCAAGGACGGTATCTGGCTGCGCAAGTTCGGCCAGCAGATGATCGAACGGCTGAGCGGCAAGCGCATCCATCCGGCGTGGATCGTCCCGGGTGGCGTCGCCAGCCCGCTGGGCGAAGCGGCGCGTGACGAAATCCTTGCTGAATTGCCGCAGGCACTGGCCATTGCCCGCAAGACGCTCGACTGGTTCAAGCCGGTTATTGGCAACTTCCAGGCCGAGATCGACAGCTTCGCCAACTTCCCGAGCATGTTCCTCGGGCTCGTCGGGCCGGACGGAGCGATCGAGCACTACGACGGCCATCTGCGTGTCGTCGATGCGCAACGGAAGATTGTTGTCGACAAGATCGAGGCCAGGGACTACGCGACGTACATCGGCGAGGCTGTCGAGCCGGACAGTTATCTGAAATCGCCGTACTACAAACCGATCGGCTACCCCGAGGGGCTGTACCGCGTCGGTCCGCTGGCGCGCCTCAACGTCTGTGAACGGATGGGCACGCCGCTGGCTGAAGAGGAACTCGCCGATTTCCGTGCGCTACAGCCCGAGGGAGCGGTGCTGAGTTCATTCCACTTCCACTACGCGCGGCTCGTCGAGATCCTCTACGCACTGGAGCGTGTCACCGAACTGCTGGCGTCGCCGGAGATCCTGAGTCAGGACGTACGCGCGATCGCCGGACCGAACAAGCGGGAAGGTGTCGGCATCTCCGAGGCGCCGCGCGGCACGCTGATCCACAACTACCGGATCGACGGCAATGGCCTGATTGCGTGGGCCAACCTGATCATCGCTACCGGGCACAACAACCTGGCCATGAACCAAGGGATCACGCAGGTGGCCAAGCGCTTCGTCGATGGCAAAAAACTCGCCGAGGGCGCCCTCAACCGCGTCGAGGCGGTGATCCGCTGCTACGACCCGTGCCTGAGCTGTTCGACGCACGCGCTTGGGGACATGCCGTTGCGCATCGAGTTGTTCGATGCGTCGGGCGCGTTGCTGGACGCTCGCGAACGGGGCTGAGCATGGGCCAGCGACTGCCTACGGTGTCGCCGACGACGCTGGTCATCGGTTACGGCAACGATCTGCGCAGCGATGACGCGGCCGGGGTGCGGGCGGCCGGCCTGCTTGCCGAGCATCACCGGGAGCATCGCACCATCGTCGTGCGGCAACTCACGCCGGAGCTGGCGGCCGACATCGCGATGGCTGACTGCGTGGTGTTCCTCGACGCCTATCCGGCCGATCAGCGCAGTGCCTCGCTTCGCGTCGAGCGGGTTCGCGAGGATGGCGAAGTTCACGACTCGGCGCTTGGTCACCATCACGATCCGGCGAGCCTTGTCCGGTTGTCCCGCTACCTGTTCGGCACGGCGCCGGAAGCCTGGGTGGTCGGCATCCCGGCCTTCAGCTTCGATGTCGGCGAGTCGGTATCGCCCGCGACGTCGTACTGGGTCGACGAGGCGGTAGGACTGGTCGAGGGGAGCGCGTTTTTCCGGGAATGACGGAACGAAGCCGCGCTTTTGTCCAAGCAAATGCGCGGTGAAAGGAAAGGGGACCGAAAATGCAAGCAGCAGACAACACGCCTCTCCCGAACGAGATCATCGACGACATCATCGCCCGGCATCCGGAGAAGACCGGCGACGTGCTGAGCGTGCTGGAGGAAATCCAGCAGGCGCATCCGCTCAAGTACCTGCCGCGCGCGACGCTGGACTACGTGGCCTGCCAGATGGGTGTGTCGCGCTCGCAGGTGCTCAGCGTCGCCACCTTCTATTCGTTTTTCAATCTGGCGCCGCAAGGGCGGCACACCGTTACCGTTTGTCGCGGCACGGCTTGCCACACGCGCGGCTCGAAGCAGTTGCTCGATTCGCTGAAGGCGGGCGCCGGCTTCCGCGAGGATGAAGAAGCTGGCGCGGCGACGTCGTTTACCACCCCGGATTTCGGGATGACCATTCGCACCGTCGCGTGCTTCGGCCAGTGCGCGCTGGCGCCGGTCGCGGCGATCGACCACGAGATCTACGGGCACGTCAGCGACTTCAAGCTGAAGAAGCTCGTTTCGGCCATTGATAAAGGGACCGCATCATGAGAATCCACGATCTCGACGGCCTGCACGACATCCGTCGCACGGGGTTGATGAAACTCCAGCCGGGCAAGCCGCGCATTGGCGTCGGCATGGGCACCTGCGGCATGGGCAATGGCGCCCGGGAGGTGTTTCTGGCGCTGGAAAAGGAACTCGAAAAGCAGGGTGTCGACGCGCAACTCACACCGGTCGGCTGCTTCGGCTTCTGCGCCGCCGAGCCGCTGGTGAATGTGCATGTGCCGGGCTTTCCGCTCGTCGTGCTCGGTGAGGTCAAACCCGACGATGTCGCCGCCATCGTCCAGACCATCGCCTCGCGCCAGCCGCCACTGGAAAAAGCCCTTTGCAAAATCGAGGAGTGGGATCACCTGACCGGGCACGTGATGTACGGCCGCGGTTTGCCGGAGGTGCCGTACTGGAACGAGATCCCGTTCTTCAAGGGACAGAAGAAGATCGTGCTGCGCAACTGCGGCCTGATCAATCCCGAGGACATCGAGGAGTACATCGCCGTTGGCGGTTACCACGCCTTTTACCAGGCGACGCAGAAGCCGAACGTCACCGAGATCATCGAGGAAGTGAAGAAATCGAAGCTGCGCGGTCGCGGCGGTGCTGGCTATCCGACCGGCGTGAAATGGGACCTGCTGAGCAAGGCAGTGGCCGACCAGAAATACATCATCTGCAATGCGGACGAGGGCGACCCCGGCGCGTACATGAACCGCAACGAGATCGAGAGCGACCCGCACATGCTCATCGAGGGCATGCTGATCGGTGCTTTCGCCATGGGCGCCAGCGAGGGAATCGTCTATCTGCGCGCCGAATACCCGCTCGCCGTGCAGCGTCTGAAGCGCGCCGTGGCCGAGGCGCGCGAATTCGGGCTGATTGGCGATAACGTGCTGGGGACCAGCTTCTGCTTCGACATCAAGTTGGTAGAGGGAGCAGGGGCTTTCGTCTGCGGCGAGGAAACCGCGATGATCGAATCGCTCGAAGGCCGCGCCGGGCGTCCGCGCCCGCGTCCGCCATTCCCTGCGCAGAAGGGCCTGTGGGGAAAGCCGACGAACATCAACAATGTCGAGACCTGGTGCAACGTTCCCGTCATTGTCGCGAGGGGCGGGGCCTGGTTCAGCGAGATCGGCACGGCGCAGAGCTCGGGCACCAAGGTCTTTTCGTTGGTCGGGAAGATCCGGAATACGGGACTCGTCGAACTGCCACTCGGCACGCCGTTGAAGAACGTCATCTACGACATCGGGCAGGGGGCGCCGGGCGGAAAGCGCGTCAAGGCGCTGCAGTCGGGCGGACCGTCGGGCGGTTGCATCCCGGCGGAGAATTTCGACGTGACGATCGACTACGAGTCGCTGGCGCAGATCGGCGCGATCATGGGGTCGGGTGGCATGGTGGTGATGGACGAAGACAACTGCATGGTCGACGTCGCCCGCTACTTCGTCGAATTCACCCATTCCGAGTCCTGCGGCAAGTGCATTCCGTGCCGTGCCGGCCTCGATCAGGCGCTGCGTATCCTGAAGAAGATCACTGCCGGCCAGGCCGAGGAAGCGGACATCCAGCACCTTGAGGAACTCGGGCAGATGATCAAGGAAATGTCGCTGTGCGGACTCGGCCAGACGGCGCCGAATCCGGTGCTGACGACGCTGCGCTACTTCCGCCACGAGTACGAGGAACACCTTCGCGCTCGCCGCTGCCGGGCGGGGGTCTGCGAGGATCTGTTCCTCTCGCCGTGCGAGAACTCGTGCCCGCTGCACATGCGCATCCCGCAATTCCTCGAACTGACGAAGGAAGGGCGCATCGCCGACGCGGCCGAGATGATCTGGCTCGATAACCCGCTGCCTGGCTCGACCGGGCGCATCTGCCAGCATCCGTGCGAGAGCCAGTGCCGGCGCAAGACTGTCGATGCGCCGCTCAACATGCGGGAGGTGCATCGTTTCATCTCGGATCGGGTCTTTGGCGGGTCGCTGCTTGACGAAGTGAAAATACGGCTTGCCGGTCGGCGGATGAGCCCGACCGGGAAGAAGATCGCCATCGTTGGTGCCGGCCCATCCGGACTCGCCGCGGGGTTCTACCTCGCGCTGCTTGGCCATGATGTGACGATCCACGAGGCGCGCGAGGAAGCCGGCGGCATGTTGCTTTATTCGTTGCCGCAGTACCGCCTGCCCAAGGACATGCTGCGCCAGGAACTGGAAGTCATCGCCGGTCTCGGCGTGACGTTCCGCTTCGGCCAGAAGCTCGGTGCCGGCGTCTCGCTCGACGTGCTCGAAGCCGAGAACGACGCGGTCTTTCTTGCCACCGGTACCTGGAAGGCGATGAGCGCCGGGATCACCGGCGAGGAATCGCCGAGCGTGTGGCACGCGATCCACTTCCTCGAACAGGTAGCGCGCGGCGAGCCGACGCATATCGGGCAGAAGGTCGTCGTCATCGGCGGTGGCAACGCGGCAGTCGATTCGGCGCGCACCGCGCTGCGCCTCGGCTGCGAAGTGACCATCGCCTATCGCCGCGAGCGGCAGGACATGCCGGCGATCGCCGAGGAAGTCACTGACGCCGAAGCCGAAGGTGTCAGGTTGCAGTTCCTCGTTGCGCCACAGCGCGTGATCACCGACAAGCGCGGCCGCGTCACCGGCATCGAACTGATGCGCACCAAGCTCGGCGACTACGCGCTAGACGGGCGGCGGCGGCCGGTGTCGACCAGCGAGAAGATCATCGTGCCCTGCGACAACATCATCCTGGCCATCGGCGAGCGGCCGGACGCCGAGCCGCTGCGCCGCTTCGGCATCCACGTGCGCGAGAACGACACGGCGGCGGCCGACTGGGTGACGTACGAAACCAATCGGCCGCGGGTTTTCGCCGGCGGCGACCTTGTGACCGGAGCATCGAACGTCTCCTCGACGATGGCTACGGGCAAGGCCGCCGCGCGGGCGATCGACCACATCCTGACAGGGCAGGATCGATTGCCGACCCTGCTCGGCACCTTCGATGTGGCACAGGCCGTTCCACCCGAGCCGGAGGGCGGCGCCCGCAACGTTTCCGAAGAACTGCCCGCGGTGCAGCGCCGGGCCGATTTCGCGGAAGTCATGCGCGGTTTGACGCAGGCGCAGGCCGTTGCGGAAAGCAGTCGCTGCCTGCGCTGCGATGTCCGCGAAACCTGTTCGGCGAAGGAGTGAGGCGATGCCGAAAACCATTACGCTGAAGATTGCCGGTACCGAGATCAAGGCCGATGAGGGCAGCACGATCCTCGACGTGGCACGGGCCAACGAGATCTTCATTCCGACCCTTTGCAGCTTCAAGGGACTCTCGAACGTCGGCGCTTGTCGCCTGTGCATGGTCGAGGTACGCGGCGTGCCGCGCCTGCTGCCGGCCTGCGCGACGACTATCGTCGAGGGAATGGACGTGACCGTCGACTCGCCGAAAGTGGCCAAGTACCGCAAGATGATCCTGGAGTTGCTGCTTGCCGAGCGAAACCACATCTGCGCGGTCTGCGTATCGAACGGGCATTGCGAACTGCAGGCGCTGGCGCAGCGGCTGGGCGTGCATCACACGCGCTATCCGTATCGTTACCCGCGCCTGAAGGTCGATGCGTCGCACGCGCGCTTCAACTATGACCCGAACCGCTGCGTGCTGTGCACCCGCTGCATGCGGGCGTGCGAGGAAGTGGAGGGGGCTAGGACGTGGAACGTCATGGGACGTGGCATCAACTCGGTGATGGTCACCGACCTGCATCAGCCGTGGGGCCAGTCGCCCTCCTGTACGTCGTGCAGCAAGTGCGTGCACGTTTGCCCGACCGGTGCCCTTAGCGACAAAGGATGTGCTGTCGGCGAGATGGTGCCGCGCGAGAACGTGTTTACCTATCTGAAGTCGATGCGCTACAGCGGCCGGTGAACTGGAAGATGAAAGGGGGTGCCATGCATCGGGAAATCGCGGCCATCTGCCTCGCAGTGATCTGCTCGTCGCCGCTGGCGGAGGATGCGGTGCTTGCATGGCAGGCCTACAACGGCCTTATTTACGTCACCGGCGGCGTTGGCGAGGATGAGCTCGAGGAAATCAATGCCGCCCGAAGCGGGTTCAACGTGCGCGTTCTGCTGGCCGAAAAGTCTGGCGCCTACGTGACCGGCGTTCGCGTCGTAGTCAGCGAAGCGAGCGGCACGAAAGTGCTCGAGGTCGAAAGCGCCGGGCCGTACCTGCTGGCGAAATTGCCCGAGGGCAATTACCGGATCTCAGTGACTTACGTTGGCCAGGCTCAGCAGCAGGATTTCGTGGTGCAAGCGGGGAGAGCACAGGAGTTCGTTTTCCGCTGGTAGCCGCCCGGATTTGCTGGCGCTCCTGTCTGGGCCTATAGTGCCTTCGCTTTCATCATCCCAGGACAGGAGAAAGATCATGACCATCTCGATGTATCAAGCCAGCGTTCCCGTCTTCGTGCGCATGCTGCGCAATCTCTCGGCGATTCTGGACAAGGGGCTGGCGCATGCCGAGGCGCGGAAGATCGCTCCCGGCGTCCTGCCTGGACTGCGCCTGATCGCCGACATGTTCCCGTTGAGCAAGCAGGTGCAGATCGCCACCGACCACGCCAAGGGCTGCGTCGCTCGCCTGGCCGGGGTCGAAGTGCCGAAGTACGAGGACAACGAGCAGACGCTCGAGGACCTCAAGGCGCGCATCGCCCGGACGATCGCCTTCGTCGAATCGTTCTCGCCCGATCAGATCGACGGTACCGAAGAGCGCGACATCGCCTTCACGCTCGGCAGCTACGACCTCAAGTTCAAGGGCATGGACTACCTCGTTGGCTTCGCTGTGCCGAATTTCTATTTCCACATGGTGACGGCGTACAACATCCTGCGCGAGAACGGCGTCGATATCGGCAAGCGCGATTTTCTCGCCAAGGACGCGAAATGATCCCTCCCTGGCGTGGTTCCGGATGTGATGGTCGGTATCAGAATATGTAATTGGACATCACCTTTTCGGCTTCCTACCATCCGGTACGTTGTTTCGTTGTCTTGAAAAACTACCGGAGGGGAATCCATGAAAAAAGTCGTCAGGACGTTGTGTGCCGTATTGGTGGCCACGAGCTTTGCAGGTATTTCGCAGGCGCAAACGGCATCCAAAAAGCTTGTAGTGTATTGTAGAGCGCATCTTCAATGCCTTCGTCTGACAACCCAAAGCATTGCTGCGCCACGTACATGCGTAGCATCCGGGAGAGTCCAATCGGCGGACGCCCACACCCGCCGTTGCTCGGATAGAACGGGATAAGCGTACGTTCCAGTTCGGCCCACGGAGTGATCGCCTCAATCTCGGCCAGAAATCGGTCGCGTCGCGTGACTTTCCTCTTCGCCGCGTATTCCAGTTCGGAAAAACTCGATTGCATCTCGATTACCCCAAGCATCAAATCAAGCCATGATAATTCCATTAGCATAAACTGGCCTGGCGGCGAATAAATCAGTGTTTCCCTAGTTAAACCGTCTTGCGCAGCACCCGCATTGCTGAATACTCAAACCCGAGCCTCTCGTAGAACGCCAGCGCCGACACATTGTCCTTGTCGGCGAGCAGGGTGACGCGCGGCAGTCCTTTGGCGGTAGACCAAGTCAAAATGTGATCGATGAGCTTGCGGCCCAGGCCAGCGCCGCGATGTGCGGCGTTGATAATCAGATCTTCGAGCAGCACGACCCGCCGTCCTTCGGCGGTGCTGACGGTGAACAGTGCGTTGGCCATGCCGGCTACCTTCCCATCCACGCGCAGTACAAAGAGCTGTCCGATGGCGGGTGTGTCGAGTATCAGGCGCAGGCCGGCGAGCTGTTTGTGGCGCTCGGGCTTGAAGTCGCTTTCAAGTGTGAACAGTTCGGCGAGCAGGTCGGCCATGGGCTCCAGGTCATCTGCGGAGGCTAAATCAATGGTGGCGTTCATTCCTATCCAATCAGGGCAACGGCTTTGATGTGCGCCCAAAGAGCCATGCCGGGGTGAATGTCGAGTTGGGCGGCGGAGCGTTTGGTGAGGCGGGCGATCAATGGCGTTTCTCCGACATCAAGCCGGACCAGCGCCAGTGCCGGGTGTGTGTCATCGGCGATGGCTATGACACGAGCAGGGAGGGCGTTGAGAATGCTCGTGTCCTCTCCCTTGTCATGTGACAGGCTGACGTCGCGAGCCAGAATACGTACGCGGGCGTGATGACCGAGCGGCATGGCGTTGTCGCGCACCCACAGGTGGCCGCCGGCGAAGTCGACGCGGATGAGATGCCAGCGTGCGTCGCGTTCGGCGACTGCTGCCTCGATGACTACGCCGGCATCCTCGCCGAGCTGAATCGGCAGGTCGAGTCGTGCCAGCGTTTCGCTCAGCGGGCCGTCGGCCAGCACCTTGCCGCCTTCCATCGCCACGATGTGGTCGGCGAGGCGTGCCACCTCGTCGGGCGAATGGCTGACGTAGAGCACCGGGATATCCAGTTCGTCGTGCAGGCGTTCGAGGTAGGGCAGGATTTCCTGCTTGCGCTTCAGGTCGAGCGCTGCCAGTGGCTCATCCATCAGCAGCAGCCGCGGGCTGACGGCCAGGGCACGGGCGATGCCGACACGCTGGCGTTCCCCTCCTGAGAGGCGATCGGGTTTGCGGTCGAGCAGAGGGGCGATACCGAGGAGCTCTATTGCGTGATCGAGACTGACACGCTGCGGGTCGCGCAAGCGCTTCATGCCATAGCGCAGGTTGCCGAGTACGGAGAGATGCGGAAAGAGACTGGCCTCCTGAAAGACATAGCCGATCGGGCGGCGATGCGTCGGCACCCATTGCCGGTCGTTCTGCCAGACCTCGCCGTTCACCGTCAGCCGTCCCTCGCGGGGGCGTTCGAGGCCGGCGATGCAGCGCAGCAGCGTGGTCTTGCCGGAACCCGAGTGGCCGAACAGTGCGGTGACACCGCGGCCCGGCAGTGTCAGGTCGACGTCGAGGGTGAAACCCGGCCAGTCGAGGTGGAAGCGGGCGTTGATTCCGGTCATCTCAGGCTCCCTTCTTTGCATCGGGCCGCCAGGCGTAGAGCGTCAGCAGCACAAGGAACGAGAAGACCAGCATCACCGCCGAGAGACGGTGCGCCGAGGCGTATTCCAGCGCCTCGACATGGTCGTAGATCTGTACCGAGGCGACGCGCGTAACGCCCGGGAGGTTGCCACCGATCATCAGCACGACGCCGAATTCGCCGACGGTGTGGGCGAACGTGAGGATCGAGGCGGTCAGGAAGCCGGGCAGTGCCAGCGGGGCGGCAACAGTGAAGAAGGCGTCGAGCGGCGAGGCGCGCAGCGTCGCGGCGACTTCCAGCGGCCGCTCGCCGATGCCCTCGAACGCCGTTTGCAGGGGCTGCACCATGAACGGCAGTGAATAGAATACGGACGCGACGACCAGTCCCCAGAACGTGAAGGGCAGGCGTCCGAGCCCCAGCGCTTCCGTGAACTGGCCGACCGGGCCATGCGGCCCCATCGCCAGCAGCAGGTAGAAGCCGAGGACCGAGGGCGGCAGTACCAGCGGCAGGGCGACGACGGCGCCGACCGGACCTTTCAGCCACGTCCTGGTGCGTGCCAGCCACCAGGCGATGGGCGTGCCGATGAGCAACAGGATGACCGTGACGATCGACGCCAGCCGCACGGTCAGCCAGATGGCCTGCAGTTCGCTATCCGAGAGCATGGTGCTTTCCTGCTCAGCGCGCGTAGCCGAAGGACTTGATCACTGTCGCGGCCTTGTCGCTGCGCAGGTAGTTCATCAGGGCGTCGGCCGCCGGCTTTCCCTTGCCCTTGTCGAGCAACACGGCATCCTGACGAATCGGCTGGTGCAGGCCGGACGGAACGACCCACGCCGAGCCTTCGGCGATCTTGCCGTCCTTCATTACCTGCGACAGCGCGATGAAGCCCAGTTCGGCGTTGCCGGTGGCGACGAACTGATGGGTCTGGGCAATGTTCTCACCCTGTACGAATTTGGGCTGGATCGCGTCGAGGAGCTTGAGTGCCGTCAGTGTTTCGATGGTGGCGGCACCGTAGGGGGCGAGCTTGGGATTGGCGAGGGCGACGTGCTTGAACGCCCCTTTCTTCAATATCTCGCCCTTGTCGTCAACGAAGCCTTTCTGCGACGACCACAACACCAGCTTGCCGATGGCGTAGGTGAAACGGCTGCCCGCGATGCCAGCGCCTTCATTTTCCAGTTTCGTCGGTGTGGTTTCGTCGGCGGCCAGCAGGATCTCGAACGGCGCGCCGTTCCTGATCTGCGCGTAGAGCTTGCCCGTCGATCCGAAGGCCAGCAGCGCCTTGTGGCCGGTTTCCTTCTCGAATTCGGCGGCGATTTTCTGCATCGGCGCGGTGAAATTGGCGGCGACGGCGACCTGAACTTCGTCTGCATTGGCGGCAGCCGACGTGATGATTGCGAGGGCGAGGAGCGTTTTCCTGAGCATGATTTTTTCCTTTTGTTTAGGCGCCGACGGCGAGAATGACGTGGGAGGCCTTGATCAGTGCGCAGGCGCGCTTGCCTTCCTTGAGACCGAGTTCGTGGATGCTTTCGTTGGTGACGGTGGCCACTACGAGCTTGCCGCCCGGCAGTTCGATCACCACTTCGCTGTTGATCGCGCCTTCCTGGCAACGGACGACGGTTCCGCACAGCCGGTTGCGGGCGCTGGTCTTTAGCGAATCGTCGGTGGTGACGATGATCCACGGTGCCTTGACGAGAGCATAGGCCTCCATGCCTTCGGTCAGGGCGAGGTGTTCGGCGCTGTCGTGAGTGATGACGGCGGCCAGTTCGTCGCCACCGCCGATGTCGAGAATTACCTCGGCGTTGATCGGGCCGTGCCTGACTGATTTGACCTTGCCGAGAAACTGGTTGCGCGCACTTGTCTTCATGTCGAATCTCCGGATGAGTTGGTAGTACTGTTCGAAGTCATCCATGATCTGCCCCAGCGCCGCCAATACTCTCTCCCGTTCCTTTTCCAGGCGCCGATAGGCCGTGAGAACACGCCGGCCATACGGCGTCAGGCGGGTGCCGCCGCCGTGCTTGCCCCCTGTCTGTCGTTCCACGACGGGCTGTTCGGACAGGTTGTTCATGCCCTCGACGGCTTGCCAGGCCGCCTTGTAGCTCATGCCCATGGCGCTGGCGGCGGTAGAGATCGATCCGGACGCGTCGATGCGTTCGAGCAGTTCCAGGTGGTCCCAGCGCTTTCCGCGCGCAAGCAGCGGGGTGGGAGGTTTGGTCGCGGCAGATGGGGCGTTCATGTTGTCATCTTCCAGTTCGTGCGGTTTGTCGTTATTACCACACACTACATAACGCTAGCAATATAAATGCCCGACAAGACGACGGGAATGGATATGGGTGTCGCTCAGGCGTCTTCCGGGCCGAAACAGATCCGGTAATCGCAACATTCCGTGCAGTTCGGCGACTTGCAAATGAGCACGCCCGAACGTTCGCACAGCTGGCGGTAGAAGAACTTCTTCCACTTCATGTCCTTGTGGTTCAGCGCCGCAAGGGATGGGAAGTGTTTTTGCATCAATGCACTGAGTACCTTGCGGTTCGGCAGGCCCATGTCCTGCCACAAATGGTTTTCGCCCATCGCCGCCGTGGCGATGGCGTGGACGAGCCAGACTTCCATTTCCTGTCCCGTGGCCCGGTGATCGAGCAGCAAGTCGACGAGGTCCACGAATTCGTCGTACTCGAACAAGGCCAGTTCCTTCTCGCCGGGCTTGCCGTTGCGGCAGTCAAGGCCGGGGAAATAGGAGTCGACCAGCGTGCGGAAGCCATCCTCGTTCAGTCCGCGGATCAGGGGCTGGCGGCGGGCAAGCAGGGATTGCACGATGACGCCGGCGAAAGCCTGCGTGGCGGGATCCTCAGGGTGGCGGGCGAGTGCCAGGGGAGGGGGGCTGAGATCGGTCGCGATGTTCATGAAGCTTCCTCGTCAGGTGGCGGCGGTGGTCTCTATCTAGCAAGACTCTTTCCATGTGCGAAAGCGCCAGTTTTCGGTGCGACGATGTTGTGTTCGCGACAAATCAGAAGACGGAGTTGCTGTGCTCTGTCGCGATCGCCACAAAAGAACAGCGCGACGAGGCAGGAAAACAAGGGCTTCAAGGCGTGGCACAGCGATTGCATAGGGTAGGGCGAAAGGACGCCCACCATGAGAACCAGCGACATCGCCCTGCTGATTGATGAACCTGCCTGCGCCAACAACGCGAACAAGGCCAAGGGCGGCTGCACGCGCCCGAAGCCTGGCGCCACCGCGGGCGGTTGCCCCTTTGATGGCGCGCAGATCACCCTGTTTCCGATTGCCGACGTGGCGCACATCGTCCACGGGCCGATCGCCTGCACCGGTGACTCGTGGGATAACCGCGGCACCCGCACGACCGGCCCCGCGTTCTACCGTCTGGGGATGACCACCGACCTGTCCGAGCAGGACATCGTGATGGGGCGCAACGAGAAGAAACTTTTCCATGCGATCAAGCAGGCGATCGATACGTATTCACCTGCCGCGGTTTTCGTCTACGCGACCTGCGTCACGGCAATGATCGGCGAGGACCTGCCGGCACTGTGCAAGGATGCAGCCGCGCGTTGGGGCGTGCCGGTGATTCCGGTCGATGCCGCCGGCTTCTACGGCTCCAAGAAACTTGGCGACCGGATTGCCGGGCAGACGATGTTCGACCATGTCATCGGCACACGCGAACCGGATCCCGTTCCCGAATCGGCGCAACGCCCCGGCATCAAGGTGCACGACGTGGCGATGATCGCCGAATACAACATCCGCGGCGAGCTCTGGCATGTCGCGCCGCTGTTCGATGAGCTTGGGCTTCGTATCATCGGTTCGCTGTCGGGCGATGCGCGTTTCCGCGAGGTGCAGACGATGCACCGGGCCAAGGCGTCGATGGTGGTGTGCTCGAACGCATTGCTCAATGTCGCGCGCCAGTTGCAAGAGAAGTGGGGTATCCGGTATTTCGAAGGCAGTTTCTACGGGGTGACGGATACCTCCAACGCCTTGCGCGAGTTTGCCCGCCTGCTCGGTGATGCGGACTTGAGCGCACGTACCGAAGCTCTGATCGCCCGCGAGGAAGCCAACGCCCACGCGCAACTTGCGCCCTGGCGCGAGCGCCTCGCCGGCAAGCGTGCGTTGCTCTACACCGGCGGTGTCAAGTCGTGGTCGATCATCTCGGCGTTGCGCGATCTCGGAATGGACGTCGTCGCCACCGGCGTTCGCAAGTCGACCGAGGATGACAAGGAGCGCATCCGCGATCTGCTCGGCGAAGAGGCTCACATGATCGAGGACGGCAATCCAGCCGGCCTGCTCAAGGTTTACAACGAAAAAGGCGCCGACGTGCTGATCGCCGGCGGACGCAACCTCTACACCGCGATGAAGGCGCGCATTCCGTTCCTCGATGTGAACCAGGAGCGCGAATACGCCTACGCCGGTTACGCCGGCATGCAGGAGATGGCTAAGCAACTCACACTGACGATCGAGAGCCCGGTCTGGCCGGCGGTGCGCAAGCCGGCGCCATGGGCGGCGGGCAGGATCGCCGGCGAAGCGGTTGGAGGGATGCGATGACACCATTTCTTTCGTCATCCCGGCGCAGGCCGGGATCCAGTCCGTGCTCCGGAAACCTGGATTCCGGCTTCCGCCGGAATGACGGGTTGTCCGGAATCGGTCTTGTCCGAGGAAAACAACATGGCTGAAATCATCCGCACTCCCAAACCACTGACCGTCAGTCCGCTCAAGGCGAGCCAGGCGATCGGCGCCGCGCTGGCCTTCCTCGGCATGCGCAACAGTTTGCCGATGCTCCATGGCGCGCAAGGCTGCACCGCCTTCGGCAAGGTCTTTTTCGTGCGTCATTTCCGCGAGCCGATTCCGCTGCAGACGACGGCAATGGATCAGATCGCGACGGTGATGAACGCCGACGAGAACGTTATCGTCGGCCTCAAGACGATTTGCGAGAAGAACAAGCCGGATGTGATCGGCTTGCCGACGACAGGTCTTTCTGAAACACAGGGTACGGATATCCACCGTCTCGTGCGGGAGTTCCGTGCCAAGTATCCGGAATATGCCGCAACCGCGGTCATCCCGGTAAATACGCCCGATTTCGCCGGCTGCTTCGAGAGCGGCTTTGCGCTGGCGCTCGAGGCGATCATCGACACGCTCGTTCCTGAAACACGGCATGTGGGGCGGCGGCATCGTCAGGTCAACGTGCTGGCGTCTTCGATGCTGACGCCGGGAGACATCGAGGCGATCAAGGAGTGGATCGAGGCCTTCGGGCTGCGTCCGGTGGTCGTGCCCGATATAGGCGACTCGCTGGACGGGCACCTGATCGACAAACAGCATTCAGCGGTGACGCTTGGCGGTTCCCCGTTGGCGGAAATCGCAGCGATGGGCGAATCTATCGCTACCTTGGCCGTCGGTCGTTCGATCGGCGCGGCCGCGGACCGGCTCGAGGCGCGTACCAGCGTGCCGACTTATCGCTTCGATCACCTGATCGGTCTCGACGCCAGTGACCGGTTTACCCAGACTCTGGCCGACATCTCCGGCGTGGCTGTACCCGCCAAGATCGAGCGGCACCGTGCCCAGTTGCAGGACGCGATGGTCGATACGCACTTCATGACCGGCTTCATGCGTGTGGCGTTGGGACTTGAACCGGATCTGCTCAAGGGGCTCTCCGACCTGTTCGTGAGTATGGGTGCGAAGGTGGTGTCGGCAGTGGCCCCGGCGCGGGCAGGTGTGCTTGAAAGCGTGCTGTGCGAGGCGGTCCGGATCGGCGATCTGGATGACCTCGAGAAGGACGCGGCCGCGAATGGCGCGCAGTTGCTGGTGAGCAATTCGCACGGCGTCGAGGTTGCCAATCGCTTGGGTGTTTCGCTGTTGCGTGCCGGTTTTCCGCTGTACGACCAAGTCGGCGGGTACGCGCGCGGCTGGTCCGGTTACCGCTTGGCGCGGCAAGCCTTGTTCGATATCGCTAACCTTTTCTTGGGGCAGCACCATGACATTCCTGCCTACCGATCCATCTACAGATCCGACGACGTGTCCGCATCCGTGCGGTCGCAAGCTGGCGCTGGCGTGGTCTGCCACTGACGAGGTGCCGAGCGTGCTCAAAGTCGCTTTCGCCACCTCGGATCGTGTCACGGTCGATCAGCACTTCGGCGCTTCGGTTGGATTCGCCATCTACGCGGTCGATGGTGAGCGCGCGAAGCTGGTGGAGGTCGTGGAATTCCCTGAAGAAGCGATGGACGGCAACGAGAACAAGCTGGCCGAAAAAATCATCGCGCTCAGCGGCTGTGCCGCAACGTACTGCCTGGCGGTGGGTGGTTCCGCGGTACGGCAACTCCTGGTCGCAGGGGTTCAACCAATCCGGCTGGAAGAAGAGACGGACATCGAATCCTTGCTGGAAGACCTGCGCCGTTCCGTGCGGGAAGGCGGCGTCAGCTGGGTCGAAAAAGCCTTGCGTCGCGACACCGATGAATCGCGTTTCGACCGGATGGCCGAAGAAGGGTGGGAAGAATGAATACCTGTATCGAACGTGTCGGTGTCGTGGTCGGCGTCGAAACCCGGCGAGGGGAAACCACCGCGCGGGTGCGGTTGGAGGCGGTCGCGGCCTGCTCTGGCTGCGGCTCAAGGCAGTCGTGTTCTGCGGGCGACGCGAAAGGGCAACTTGTTTCAGTTCGACTGGATGGTCCGGTGACTCCCGGTGATCCGATTACTCTGACTATGCCGGAGTCCTCTATTGCCTTGGCTGCACTGCTTGGCTACCTGTTGCCGGCGGTCGGGATTGTTCTCGGAGCCGTTATTGCGGGCGCCATTTTCGAGAGCGATGCAGCCGCGGTTGTCGGGACTGTCGTTGGCCTAGTTTCGGGTGTCCTCGTGGCGCGTTCGCTTTCCCGCTCATCGTTCGGGCAGCGCGTCACGCCGTCGGTTTGCCCGCCTGTTCAACCCATCAACCTGTCCGGAGACTTTTCATGAGCCCGACCTCCCTTGCCGCCGCGAGCGCCGATCCGATCCTTGAGACTGATTTCATCCGCGAGATGATGCGTCAGATGCGCGCGCTCGACAGTTATGGCCAGTACGACGGCCAGCCGGCGGCCAGCCTCCTCGAACCGTTTGTCCTGACCAGGGAGCGGAAGGCCGCGATTCCGGTCATCGGCGACCCGGACGAGATCACCGTGGCGTGCATCAAGGCGTTCTACAACGGCATCGCCGTGATGATCGAGAAGGAATGCGGGCTGATGGCGGTCACTTTGGTGCATCTGAGTCACGAAGGCTTCGGGCGCGTGCTGATCACCGTCGGCAAGCTGGTGGTACTCGATCGCACCTTGCGTGACGCCCACCGCTTCGGCTTCGACAGCCTGTCGAAGATGAAGAACGAGGCCGACAAGCACCTGGCCGTGGCGCTGGAAATCATTGGCAAGTATCCCGACGTGGCGGGACTCTGACTGAATTTTTTGAGTGAAAGGAAAGCAAATGGAACCGATTACTGGTCTGACCCTGAACGGCACCGCCTGGACACCGGAATTTGTCACTGAACTGGACCCGAAAAAGTGCATCGGCTGCGGCCGCTGCTACAAGGTCTGCCCGCGTGACGTGCTCGATCTGATCGACCGCGGCGAGGAAATGGAGCTTGAGGACGAGGATTACGACGAGGACGACACCGCCTCCGTGATGACCCTCAAGAACCCCGGCGACTGTATCGGCTGCGGTGCCTGTGGCCGTGTCTGTCCGAAGGCTTGTTACGCCTACTCGGCGATGCCGGTGCAGGCGTAGTACGTATCAGCAGTAAGAACGGGCCATGTTCCCTTGGCTCGCTATCTTGTGAATTGACCAGGATCAAAGGAGCAGCATCATGTGGGATTACACCGAAAAAGTCCGCGAACATTTCTTCAATCCGCGCAACGCCGGACCGCTGGACGGCGCCAATGCCGTTGGCGATGTCGGCTCGATCCAGTGCGGCGACGCACTGCGTCTGATGTTGAAAGTGGATCCCGCGAGCGAGCGTATTCTCGAAGCGCATTTTCAGACCTTCGGTTGCGGTTCGGCGATCGCTTCGTCGTCGGCGCTGACCGAGATCGTCAAGGGGATGACCCTCGACGAGGCGCTGCGGGTGTCGAACCAGCAGATCGCCGATTATCTCGATGGCCTGCCGCCTGAGAAGATGCACTGTTCGGTGATGGGGCGCGAGGCCCTGCAGGCCGCCATCGCCAACTACCGCGGCGAAACATGGGTGGATGACCATGAGGAGGGCGCGATGGTCTGCAAGTGCTTCGCCGTCGATTCGGTGTTGATCGAGGATGTCGTGCGCGCCAACAGCCTGACGACGGTCGAACAGGTGACGCACTACACCAAGGCCGGCGGCGGCTGTTGCAGTTGCCACGAGGGTATCGAGGAAATCCTCGCCAATGTCTCGGCCGAACGTTGCACCGCGCCGATGCCGCCTGCGCTGGCCGATGCGCCGAGGCCGACCGCTCAGCCCATTACGTTTCATTCGTCGTCTTCCGCTACGGTCGCGAAAATCGAGGAGCCTGTTGTGCCAGCGGCGAAGCCGCGTCTGACCAATTTCCAGCGCATGCGCAAGATCGAGGAGACGATCGAGGAGATCCGTCCGATGCTGCAGCGCGATCACGGTGATATCGAAGTGGTGGAGATCGACGGCAAGAACATCTACGTGAATCTGAAAGGCGCGTGCCAAGGCTGCATGATGGAGCAGGCCACGCTCTCCGGCATCCAGGCGCAGCTTGTCGACGCGCTCGGTGAATTCGTCCAACTGCTGCCGGCGGCATTGCTGGCGATGCCGGCGCGGAGGTGAGCGATGAAACCGATCTATCTCGACAACAATGCGACGACGGCCTGCGACCCGGCCGTGGTCGAAGCGATGCTGCCGTATTTCACCGAACAGTTCGGCAACGCGTCGTCGATGCACAGTTTCGGCAACAAGGTGGCGCAGGGGCTGAAGGAAGCCCGCGTCGCCGTGCAGAAACTGCTCGGCGCGGAATTCGACTCGGAAATCATCTTCACCTCGTGTGGCACTGAATCCGACTCGACGGCGATCCTCTCGGCGCTCAAGGCACAACCGGAACGCAAGCAGATCATCACTACCGTGGTCGAGCATCCGGCGATCCTGGCGTTGTGCGAGTACCTGGAGAAAGAAGGTACGGTGGTCCATCGCCTGAAGGTGGACAAGAAGGGCCGGCTGGACATGGACGAGTACAAGTCGCTGCTCTCGCCACGTACCGCGATTGTGTCTGTCATGTGGGCCAACAACGAGACGGGGACGCTGTTCCCGGTCGAGGAAATGGCCCGGATGGCACGCGCGGTGGGCGCCATGTTCCACACCGACGCCGTGCAGGCGGTCGGCAAGGTGCCGATCGACCTGAAGAACAGCAAGATCGACATGCTTTCGCTCTCGGGGCACAAACTGCACGCGCCCAAGGGCATCGGCGTTCTCTATCTGCGGCGTAACACGCGTTTTCGCCCTTTGCTGCGCGGCGGCCATCAGGAACGCGGCCGGCGCGCCGGCACCGAGAACTCGGCGTCGATCATTGGCCTCGGCAAGGCGGCCGAACTGGCGCTGGAGCACATGGTGTTCGAGAACAGCGAAGTGAGGCGTCTGCGCGACAAGCTCGAAGCCGGCATCCTCGCGCAGGTGCCGCACGCCTTCGTTACCGGCGATCCGGCTAACCGCCTGCCGAACACGGCGAACATCGCCTTCGAGTACGTCGAGGGAGAGGCGATCCTGTTGCTGCTCAACAAGCAGGGTATTGCCGCATCGAGCGGATCAGCGTGCACCTCCGGTTCACTCGAACCCTCGCACGTCATGCGCGCCATGGGTATCCCCTACACCGCGGCACATGGCACGATCCGCTTTTCGCTGTCGCGCTACAACACGGAAGCGGAGATCGATCGCGTCGTTGCCGCCGTGCCACCGATCATCGCCCAGTTGCGCAAGCTGTCCCCATACTGGCAGGAAAGCGGTCCGGCGGAGGCGGCTCAGGCGTTTTCCCCGGCATACGCCTGAAACGGCCAGGCGGCAATCGCTCGCGGCGATTCGCGATCGGTTGCCGCGTCGTTCTCACGATTTGTTGGCGTTTTCCCCACAAATACCATATCGGTAGTCTTATCGTGTTACTAAACGTATAGGTAATCCCTCGATATTGAGTGCTATGGGTGGGATGATGGCATAGTGCAAGTGCAATATCGGTAGTGTATGCGGTACTATTAGTTTCCGCATTACTATTGAGGTGTCACTCCTTTGCCTCTGTATTTTTGTTTTTCGGGTTTGAAAAAGAGCTCGGCCTGGGCTCGGGCAGGCGAAGCCGAACGAGCCAGGAGACAAGCGAAGCGCGGCAGATGCGGAGCAATGGCGGCTTTCGCAACGTACGCAGTGTCTGAGCCTCTGCGCTGGTTGGTCGTGAAATGGACCACACGGTAGTTCAGGCCGGCGTCGTTCGTGATGAGCACGGAGTTGAGTGTTCGATTCCAGTGATTCTCACAGACCAAGGGCCGTTGATTCCCTTGGTCGACTACATGTTGATTTCGTTGCACTCCAGAAGTCATGCGTGGCGCAGCAAACTCGCGCAGGCAGTCAGCTTGCTGATTCAGTATCTATCGGCCAACGAGGAATGCTTTGCGACGCCACATGAGGCCTTCTCGGCTTTCGTGGGTCGGCTAGTTAATGGAACGGTCGACGAAGACGGCTATGATCGCTCCGGGTTGTATTGGGATACGAAAAATCCCAGGCTTGCGAATCAGCTTGTCCAATACCTGAATGATTTTACTGACTGGATGGCCGGGAGGTACGGAGCGGTCCAAATCAACGCTTGGCGACAGGCGACCGAGGTTGAGCAGATACGAGCTTGGGCCAAGTGGTCCCGGAAAAAAGACCGCGCGTTTTTGGCTCACGCCATGTCCAGAAAGAAAGCGGCGACCACGATCAAGATGGCGCGTGCGGTGAGTATGGCAGTTACCCCGGTTTTTGATCGGGAGCCAGTGAAGAATTTTCCAGAAGATCGGATTGGTGATTTGCTTTGGAAAGGCTTCATTGTTCCGGGCAAGCAGAATAGTCCACGACCAGAAGAACGCATCAATCTGCGCGACATTCTGATTGTGCTACTGATGCGCTACGGTGGTCTTCGAATTTCAGAAACCTTGCACCTATACGTTCAGGATGTTGTTCCTGTGAGGTAGGTCGTCAACCGTAGAGTCCAACGGGTTAAGCGGCTATCTGTTTTGCATGGTATTGCTGGGTGAATTGTGCCGGCGACAGATAGCCCAGTCTCGCCTGCTTACGAATTCGGTTGTAGAAGATTTCAATGTACTCGGTGATTTCCTGCCGGGCCTGTGTGCGCGTAGTAAAGCGCCTGTGATGCACCAACTCGTTTTTCAGGGAACCCCAGAAACTCTCCATCGGCGCGTTGTCCCAACAATTGCCCTTGCGGCTCATGGAAGCTTGCATGCCGAATTGTTGCAGTTGCTTTCGAT
>NZ_JCANUT010000061.1:0-6057 GCF_059569095.1 Propionivibrio pelophilus DSM 12018
TCATGACCTCAACTTCTCGAACCGCCCGGTGCGGACCCGCATGCCGGGTGGTGTGGCAGGGGCGCAGCCTATAAGGGCTGCCCCCTATGCCGATCCCGGCACACTCTTGGCACACTGGCACAGAAAAATGCGCCGTGCTTGTCCTGCTCGTTCGTCGGTTTTTCCGCCCCCTTACCGGCAGAGCACCCGTTGGTTAAATCTGCTGCAATGATGACGCGGCGGGATGGCCTGTCACAGTTGATGGTTGAGCATCAGGAGCCAGCGAAAAAGGCAACGCAATTGACGCTTGCGGGACTGGCCTAACGATGGGGGCGTTATTAAGTAACGGGGCGAACGCCAGAAGGCAGAAAGCCTATAGGGAGCGCCAAACGGATGCCGGGCGAGTCTCGGTAACGGTGTGGCTTGATTTCGATACGCTGCAAAACCTGCGGGCTCTGGCTTATCGCCGCACTATGACGCTACAGGAGGCCGTCGAATCGGCCATTAACGGGGAATGGGAGGCTGCGGGCAGGCCGTAGAAATCTGAAGTAGCGCAAATTAGATTAATGAACATCTACCGCCAGTAGCCAAGCGGCTTGACGCGTAAAAGTGAACGCCCGGAAACTCCTTATAAAAAGGGCGGAAAACCACAAACCGCCTTTTGAAAAGGCGAACAATGGCGAAATTCAACCGGCTGTAATGACCGGTTTTTTTTGCGGGCCGAGTAGCACTTGCATTATCTGGTATTGACCTATTCTCTCAGCGTACCTGACCAGCTATATCAGCCGATTGACCAGTTCCATGTCATGAGGCAGGATTCGGTAAGAATACTTACAAGGAATCGTACATGAATAATCTCAAACTAGTTGTGTCGCTATCGATACTGCTCTCGTTATCCGCATGCACGACCGTGAATGTGCGGAGTGTGGACACAGCACAGTACCCGATGAAATTCGTGTGTATCGAAGAAAACCCAAAAGTAGCCGTAAGTGATTTGCTTTCGGTTCTGGAGAACGGATTCCAACGCTATAACATCAAAACCTCCATCTATCGAAACAAGGCTCCTGCGCGTTGCGAGTACACGCTCTGGTACACGGCATTCCGGGGCTGGGACTTGGCACCTTTCCTCCGACATGTCGAACTCCGTCTCCGTCGTGGCGACGACACTATCGCGTCGGCCACCTATAACCACAGCGGGGGGCTTGCTTTGAACAAGTGGGCGAGCACAGAAGATAAATTGACCCCTGTCATCGATGAATTGTTAGGTGGGTTCAGTCAGTAACTGAAGCTTTGTCGGCAGACTCTTGGCACGCCGAGGCACACAACCCGGGAAACAGCGGAAACAAACCAGAACAGCAATATTATGATTTCATTGTTGTTGATTTTTTTGCGCTGTTCTTTGTTTTTCCATTTGTGCGATTGTGATTCCAAGGGTCACCGGTTCAAGCCCGGTACATCGCCCCAGTAGTAGAAAAACCCCACGTAATCAGAAGGTTGCGTGGGGTTTTTCATTTTTAGCCTCATGTTTTCCGAATCGCTTAACCGTCCTATACTGAATTGGCGGCAGTGCCGCTCTTTAACGTTCAAAGGAGAGTTCGGATCATGGGCAAACCTCAGGAAACCATCAAGGAACCGAAGAAGCAGGCGGCAAAAACTCCAAAAGAAAAAAAAGCGATCAAGCACGATAAGAAGCATCCGGTTGGGTCCATTCCGGTTATTGCCCCCGGAAAGGTCTGATTCACTGGCGATGGCCGGCCAACGCGCCGGTCGTTGCATCGACAGCGTGAACGGTGGGAGGTGTCTATGTCGGATCATGTATACAAGATGGTCGAAATCGTCGGGTCGTCGAAAGAGGGGATCGATGACGCTATTCGCAACGCAATTGAAACCAGCGCGAAGAGCATTCGCCATGTTTCCTGGTTCGAGGTGGTGAAGACAACCGGGCACGTGGTCGATGGTAAGGTGGCGCATTTCCAGGTGACATTGAAGGTCGGTTTCCGTATCGAGGACGAGTGAGTCGCGACAGCCTGACATGCATGAACTGTCGCTGGCCGAGCACGTACTGGGTCTCATCGGAGAGACGGTGGAGACCGAGGGCTTTCATCGCGTACGGAAGGTCGTGCTTGAAATAGGTGCGTTTGCCGCGGTGGAAGCGGAGGCAATGCGTTTTTGCTTCGATGTCGTCGCTCGCGAGACGATTGCCGCAGGTGCTGTGCTGGAGATCATCGAGGTTCCCGGTACCGGATGGTGCCGGGACTGCCGTCGGACTGTGATGCTTGCAGAAGTTTTTGATGCTTGCCCGGAGTGCGGTGGTTGCGATGTGGAACTCCGGAGCGGTCGCGAATTGAAATTGAAAACGCTGGAGGTGGAGTAAGCCATGTGTTCAACCTGTGGTTGTGGCGAAGACGACGCTGCTGGCGTTTCCCATGAGCATGTCGGTCCAAACGGTCTGCGTTACCGCCATGCGCATCCCCACACACACTCCCACTCACACATTCATGAACCCGGAGATGGAAAATCGATAGTGCCGCGCCAGGTTCAGGTCGAACGCGACATCCTGGCGAAGAACGATGCGTTCGCCGCGGCGAACAGGCAACGTTTCGAGCAGGATGGCGTGCTGGCGCTGAATCTCGTATCGAGTCCGGGGTCAGGCAAGACGTCCCTCCTAGTGCGTACCATCGCCGCGTTACAGGGCAGCGTGCCGCTGGCGGTGATCGAGGGCGATCAGCAGACCAATCTCGACGCCGAGCGCATCCGGGAAACCGGGGCGCGGGCGGTGCAGATCAACACCGGCAAGGGCTGCCACCTCGACGCCTTGCGCGTGCAGCAGGCGCTGGATGAACTGGTGCCAGCGCCCGCCTCGCTGCTGTTCATCGAGAACGTCGGCAATCTCGTCTGTCCGGCGGGTTTCGATCTCGGGGAGGCGGCCAAGGTCGTCATCCTTTCGGTGGCCGAGGGTGAGGACAAGCCGCTCAAGTATCCGGACATGTTTCGTGCCGCCCGCCTGATGCTGCTCAACAAATGCGATCTCTTGCCCCATCTGCGTTTCGACGTGGCGCAGGTGATCGCCAATGCGCGTCGCGTCAATCCGGACATCGCGGTCCTGCAGGTTTCGGCCGAAACCGGCGAGGGGATGGACGCCTGGTTCGACTGGCTTCGCCGCGAGCTGATCTCTGTGGTCTCCCGCCGGGAGGAAAGCGTAACCGCGTTGAAGAAGCGCGTCGCCGAACTGGAAACGCAACTCCTGTCGCTGCGGGCGTCGCTGGCTGAATGACGTTTCTCTCCTTCACCCTGCCGTTCGATACGTCGCCGGTACTGGCGGTGGGCGGCTGGTTGAAGGCTTCTGTTTGTGCCATGCACGAACGGGCGGCGTTGGTTTCCGAAACGATCGGCGATCTCGTCGATGCGGATGCCTGCAATGCGCTGGAACGGGCGGCCGACCGGCTCTGCACGGAACGTTCGATTCGTCCGGCGTTGGTCGTGCATGACCTGCATCCGGATTTCTTCAGTACCCGCTTTGCGGCGCAACTTGCCGAACGACAGGGGATTCCCGCACTGCCAGTGCAGCACCATCACGCGCACGTGGCGGCGGTGTGCGCCGAGCACGGCGTGATTGAACCGGTGCTGGGACTGGCGATGGACGGCGTCGGACTGGGCAGCGACGGCCTGGCGTGGGGCGGCGAGTTGCTGCGGTGCGACTGGGCGGATTTTCAGCGTCTCGGTTACCTCTCCCCGTTGCGCTTGCCCGGTGGGGATCGTGCCGCGCGCGAAACGTGGCGCATGGGGGCGTCGGCGTTGGCCAGCATCGGGCGGCTGGATGAGATCATCGATCGGTTTGCCGACCAGCCGGGGGCTGCGACCGTCGCGATGATGCTCGAACGCGATCTCAACTGCCCGCCGACCAGCAGCCTCGGGCGCCTCTTCGACGCCGCCGCCGGATTGCTTGGCATCTGTCCGGTGCAATCGTTCGAGGGGGAAGCGGCGATGGCGCTGGAAAGATCGGCGGAGCGGTACGGCGAGGCGGTTGTTCTGACCGGTGGTTACGAACTTGGAGAAACGCTCGATTTTCGCCCGCTTCTTGCCGTATTGGCTGACGGCGTCGAGGCCGGTTACGGTGCGGCGCTGTTCCACGCGACCGTCGCGGATGGGCTCGCTGCCTGGGTTCGCGCTGCGGTGGAGCAAAACGGGATACGCCGGGTCGCCTGTGGCGGCGGCTGTTTCCTGAACTGCCTGCTGGTGCATCGCTTGTCGGAATTGCTGCAACGGGACGGGATCGAAATGCTGACGGCACAGCGCCTTTCGCCGGGAGACGCCGGCTTGTCGCTCGGGCAGGCCTGGGTCGGTGCCCGGCATCTTTTGGGGAGGTAGGGGATGTGTCTGGCCATTCCTGCGCGGGTCGAACAACTCTTCGATGACGAGAGCGCCATCGTCGACCTCGGCGGCGTGAGAAAGTCAGTATCGCTGGCGCTCGTCGATGACGTGGCGGTCGGCGACTACGTCATCGTGCATGTCGGATTCGCCCTGCAAAAACTCGACGTCGAGGAAGCCGAGCGGACGCTGGCGCTGTTCGCCGAGATGGGTCGAACCGAGGGGAGCGCTCATTGAAATACATCGATGAATTCCGCAATGGCGAACTGGCGCGACAGCTCGCGGAGACGATCGCCGGCGAGGTTCAGGACGGGCGTCGTTATCACCTGATGGAGTTCTGCGGCGGCCACACCCATGCCATTTCGCGCTATGGCCTGGCCGACCTGCTGCCGCCACAGGTCAGGATGATTCACGGGCCCGGCTGTCCGGTGTGCGTGCTGCCGGTCGGGCGCATCGACCAAGCGATCCGGCTGGCGCTGGAACACAAGGTGACGTTGTGCAGTTACGGCGATTGTCTGCGCGTGCCGGCGTCGTACGGCACCTCGTTGCAGAAAGCCAAGGCGCAGGGGGGCGACGTACGCATGGTTTATGCGATTACCGACGCACTCGAATTTGCACGGCAGAATCCGGACAAGCAGGTTGTTTTTCTCGCCATCGGCTTCGAGACAACAACGCCACCGACGGCGGTGGCGGTCCGGCAAGCCGAGGCCCAGGGACTCGAAAATTTCTCAATACTCTGCAATCACGTCCTGACACCAGCGGCTATGCACGCGATTCTTGCCAATCCGGCGGGCGTCCAACTCGAAGGCTTTGTCGGTCCGGCGCATGTGTCGACGGTGATCGGCAGCCGGCCGTACGAACCGTTCGCCAGGGATTACGGCAAGCCGGTGGTCATCGCTGGTTTCGAGCCGCTCGACGTGATGCAGGCGATCCTGATGCTGGTGCGCCAGATCAACGCCGGCCGTGCGGACGTGGAGAACGAATTCACCCGGGCGGTGACACCGGAGGGAAACCGCAAGGCGCAGTCGCTGATGAACGAGGTGTTCGAGCTGCAGGACGACTTCGAGTGGCGCGGTCTCGGCACACTGCCGCACAGCGCGCTGAAAGTGCGGCCGGAGTTCGCTGCCTTTGACGCGGAAGCGCGATTCGGCGTCGGCTATGTGCCGGTCCCGGACAACAAGGCCTGTGAATGCGGCGCCATCCTGCGCGGCGAGAAGCGGCCGCAGGATTGCCGGATCTTCGGCACGGCGTGCACGCCGGAACGGCCGGTGGGTTCCTGCATGGTCTCGGCGGAAGGCGCCTGCGCGGCGCATTATCAGTACGGACGGTTCAGGGAGGTTTCACAAAAAACTCCGATCCCACCTTGACCGACCCCTTGAAGGGATAGCGTATGCGTACAACCTGTTTGTCATTCCGGCGCAGGCCAATGGGATGGACTCCTCCCTTGCACCGGCATCGATGTGCCAGACTGGAGTTGTCACCAACCAGTCAAACGAAGGAAGGAGTCCAAGATGAACCTTACGCGCGTTGGAGTGGATTTGGCAAAGCAAGTATTTCAGGTGCATGGCGTGGATCGGCACGAAGCGGTGCAGGTCAAGCGAACGCTCACGCGCCGGCAAGTGCGCAGCTATTTTGCCGGGCAAGCGCCCTGCCTGATTGGCATGGAAGCGTGCGCCAGCGCCCATTACTGGGCGCGCGAACTGAGCCAGT
>NZ_JCANUT010000061.1:6067-22223 GCF_059569095.1 Propionivibrio pelophilus DSM 12018
TCATGACCTCAACTTCTCGAACCGCCCGGTGCGGACCCGCATGCCGGGTGGTGTGGCAGGGGCGCAGCCTATAAGGGCTGCCCCCTATGCCGATCGTCATTTGAAGACCCGTCAGCGCCGGTGTCGATAAACCTCGCGCCCGGCATCGCGGATATCACGGCGCAACTGCTGCCGCTCCTCCGGCGACATCCGTTGCGAGCGCTGATTCCGGGCCTGCTCCTCGCGCTGGAACGACTGTCGCTGCATATCGCCCTGGCGATCGCCACGCTGGCTCTGGCTACCGCCATCCCGGGCTGGCTGGCCGAACCACGGATTGGCCTGCGCCGCCGGAACAGCAAGCATCAGGAGCATGGCCAACGCTCCGACGCCCGTATTTCTGCAGATTCTTTTCGCCAAATCCATAGCCTTCTCCACCTCGAACACGCGTTGCTGGCGCACCGGCTTCATCTCGTTGAAAGCGCGTACTAGCGCCCGAACGCTACCGCACGCTTCTGTCTACAGCGCGCAGTGTGCGCCCGACCTGTTTCTCCGATTCGCCTAGCACAGCCGAAATTGTAAGGAATTGTATCGCCCGGCGGGAAGAAGGCTGCGATGCTGTTGGCGACGCGAATAACTGGGCACGATGCTCTGCCGATGTACTGGCTAAAGCATTTGATCGATATTGTGACTTTGTTCACACACATCAGAAGAATCAGATGTTAGCGTGGGTCACTACGCAATGGATTCGTTACCAATCGCCAGTTGATTTCCTCCTATAGCGATTCACGCAAAAAACCATCCTTGTGAAGGGAGATCGTGATGCCGAGTTTTATCCAGAAATCGCTTATCAGCTTGGCCCTCATTGGAATCTACGGGACGACAGGCGCTGGAGAAATAATACTTTCCGATCAGATGAACTGGAACGAGGTAACCATTTCCTCCACCTCCGCCCTTGACTGGTGGCATGAGCTTGATGATTACGCACCCAGCGAAGGGATGATCATCACGTCCGCATTACTGACCGTGGATTTGATAGATTCCAGCAACAAAGGCAACGAGGACTTTACGTTCGTAATCGGCAATAGCGCGCCCTACCAATCCGCCGGATTCAAAAACATCAATAATGGATCACAAGGTGATAGCTACAACATAGAGATTACGGGGCAAGCACTGGAAGACCTCAATACTTTCGGGAAACTACACGTATCTCTTACAGCCGAAAGTGGGAGCTTCCAACTTGTCAGCTCCACGTTAACGGCGATCGATCCACCGAGCGCCGTCCCGGAACCTGGCTCCATCGGACTTCTCGGACTCGGTTTGGCGGGACTGGGGGTTATACGTCGGCGCAAGTCCGCAGGATAGAGCGCCTTCTCGAATGACTGCCTCAGAGGACAGATGACAGACCTGTTCTCGCTAGAACGGGACTCGTCGTACCCCACCGGGCTTTCACACAAAATCAGGCCGCAAGCAGTTGCGTGCTCTCGGCGCCCGAAAAAATCCCGACAGAAACATCGTCATTGATTTCCCCGCTGGCCAGCAGACAGGCGAATGCCATGCCCAGCATGTCGGCCACGCCGCCGATGGTGAGATTCAGGGCCTTGTAGCGGTCGTTGAGCTCTTCGAGGAAGGCAACGATATCGCCGCGGTCAGCGATCAGGCGTTCAAGCGCCCGTCCATCCTCCCTGACCTGCCGCAGCCCCGCCGGGCCGGCGCGGTGCAGCGTGGTCGTATCGTCGACGGTCTGCATCAGTCGCGCCATCATGGCGAACGACGCGGTGGTGGCGCAATCTTGCTGCGCTAAGGCGTTGCGGAACGCCGGCAAAGCGGCGTCGAACAGCGACGGATAGCCGCTGATGGCTTCGCCGACGATTCCACCGGCGTGGTACTCCCGCCGGACCCTTTCGCCGTTGGAACCGGTCTGCGCCGCGGTATCGAAAAACTCTCGGGAGATGATGGAGAGCGATTGCCGCACGGCCGTCTCGTCGGCGATTCCCGCGTGATGACGAGCGATCAGCAGCATGCCGCTGAGGAAGATGTAGCCCTTGTGTGTATTCGTCCCGAGTTCGTCGTAGAGGCGACGCTCGGCGCGGATGGCGATATCGCGCTGGCAGGCGAAGGGTTCATCCGCGCGCAGCGAGACCACGATCGCCTGAAGGTAATCGGCGACGATATCGATCGACTGCTCCATCAGCGGGATGGAAAGATCGGGATGCGAGCCGTTGTCCCGAAGGTCGACGAGACCCGGCTTGGGGGTAAGGTAGAGTTCCATGCTCGCGCCGCGGGCCAGGGCGTCGGCGAGATGTTCAAGTTCGGAATGGCGCGAGGAGTTCATGGACACGGTGGATGACGGTGTGAAGGGAATGACGTTTGGCACGGATGCAATCGACGGCGGGCTGGTCGCAAACAAGACAGCTACGCCCGGCAAGGCCGAGCGCTTTCCGGTCGACCTGCTGTCCGTCCGGCGCATAGACATCGAGGTCGATCAGCCGCGACGACGGATGCCCGGATTCAAGATGGACGCAGGCTGCCTTGACCACCTTGGGGTCGGCGTCGAGGCTGAGGATCGCGTACGGCCCCAGGACGTCATGAAACTTGCTCGACTCGACAAAGCCAGGAAGCACCGCCGGCAGCTGGTTGAGCATCCAGAGGAACAGTGCCTCGGCCCCGGGCGGGGTTTTGTCTCCACCCGGGATGTTCAGCGCCAGGAACAGCGTCGCCGGATGCCCTCGCCTGAGTGCCCAGGCCAGCGCATCCTGCCGGCTGTCCCGGGCGTCCAGGTAGCTACGCCTTGACTTGGCGGATGACGTCGATGATGGAGCCATCTCGGTACTCGATGAGGGCAACGACTTTGTCCTCGAACTCGACGGGCCTCGGGACACCGGTGACGGCATAGATCTCGTCGCGCAACTGCCGGATGTCCTTCACCGGCGCGCCGCGCTTGATCAATTCCGCCTTGAGTTCCGGCAGGTTGTCGTTCACCGCGATGCCGCGCTCGGTGACGATCACGCCGACGGTCTCGCCCGGGGTGGAGATGGTCGTCACCTCGTCGCGGACCATCGGCAGACGGCCGCGGATCGACGGGCAGACAACGATCGACACCTTGGCGCCGGCCGCCGCGTCGCAGTGGCCACCGGTGTTGTGCAACAGGTAGCCCATCGACTCGGTGTTGACGTTGACGTTGAAATTGACGTCGGTCTCGGTCGCGCTGAGGATGACGCAATCCAGGCGGTTGACCGTGGCACCGCAATTGAACGGGTTGGCGTAGGTGCCGGCGGTGATTTCCACGTGCTTCTGGTTGCGACCGATCGACTGCACGGCCTTGAGGTCGAAACACTGCACGTCGAACAGGGCTTCGAACAGTCCCTCTTCAAGCATGTCAACGAAGTAGCCGGTGATGCCGCCGAGGCCGAAGCTGCCCTTGACCTTGTCGCGACGCATCATGTTGCGCACGTGCTCGGCCACGGCCAGCGAGATGCCGCCGGTACCGGTCTGGAACGAGAAGCCGTCCTTGACGAAGCCGGTGGCCTCGATGACCATCGCCGCGTACTTGGCGATCTGCAGACCGATCGGGTCGGTGGTGATCTTGGTCGTCGAGGAGACGATCTTTTTCGGGTCGCCGAGACGCGGCATCTGGCAGACGAAGTCGACCACCGACTGCGGAATGCCGACGGGCACGGCCGGGAACGGCACCAGGTTGTCGGTCACTGCCACGACCTTGTGCGCGTGCTGCGCATCGACCAGCGCGTAGCCGAGGCTGCCGCAGGCCGACGGGCCGTAGAAGCCGTTGAAGTTGCCGTACTCGTCGCAATACGGCGCGGCCAGGAAGGCGACATCGACCGGTACTTCGCCGGTGATCAGCGCCCGCGCACGGCCACCGTGCGAACGAACGATGATCGGGCAATCGAGTTCGCCCTTGGAGACCAGTTCGGCGATCGGGCCGTTGACCCCGCACTCGAAGCCGGTGATCGTGCCCTTGCGGATGTAGGGGATCAGTTCGGCATTGACGATGTGCACCGAGCTCGACGCGATCTTGATGTCGCGGATACCCAGCGCGTCGATTTCCTTGACCAGCTCGTTGAGCAGGTAGTCGCCGTTGCGCAGGCTGTGGTGCGTCGAGATGGTCATCCCATCCTTGAGCCCCGAGGCGATGATCGCGTCGCGCAGGCCGCCGACCAGTTTGCTGCCATTGTGGTTCAAACGCCGGATGGCGCGCGTCGAGCGCTCGGCGTGGGGTTGCAGCGACCACGGGTCGCTATAGGGAATCAGCTTCTTGCCGGCGAAGGTTTCCGGGATCAGCCGGCCCAGACTATTCCGTACCATTGATGTCCTCCTCGTTGATTACCACGTCCACCATGCCGTGCGCGCGGGCCGTGTTCAGCACGCGTGCGGCACGCACCACGACTGGTCGGTCGATCATCTTGCCCTTCAGCGAGATGACACCAGTACCCATTTCGCGGGCGCGCTTGATGGCTTCCATGACTTCCAGCGCGTAGTCAACTTCTTCCTGCTTCGGCGCAAACACGTCATGAATGACGTCGATCTGGCGCGGGTTGATCATGCACTTGCCGGTAAAACCGAGCTTCTTGATCAACTCGGTTTCCTTGCGCAGAGCCTCCATGTCGTTCACATCGGCAAAGATCGTGTCAATGGCCTGGATGCCCGCGGCCTTGGCACCCCACAGCACGGTCATGCGGGCGTTGAACAGTTCCTCGCCGGTCTTGGTGCGATTGATTTCCATCGTGGCGGTGTAGTCCTCGGCGCCGAACGCCAGACCGATCAGTCGAGAGGAGGCCTTGGCGGTCTTCGGTGAATTGAGCACGCCTTCGGCGGTTTCGATCGACGGCAGAATCTTGAAATGCCCCACTTCGAAACCCAGTTCTTCTTCGTATTCGGTCAGCAGGGTATCGAGATGCTCGACAACTTCCGGCGTATCGGCCTTGGGCAGGCGGATACCATCGGGCTTGGCCGGCAGCACCGCTTTCAGGTCGTCCAGCGCCCACTTGGTGTCCAGTCCGTTGATGCGGATCAGGATTTCCTTGTTGCGTTCCTTGTAGCCGTCGAGGAAGCGGCGCACCAGGATGCGGGCAGCGTCCTTTTCGGCCAGCGGAACGGCGTCTTCGAGATCGAGCAGGACGGCGTCGCAGCCGAACAGCGGCACGTTCTGCAGCATCGACGGCATGTTGCCCGGCACGTAAAGCAGCGACCGGCGCAGTTTGTAGTCGGCCATGGTTATTCCTCCGCGAAGTAGATGGTGGACGTGCCGCCGGAACGGGACATGTGGCGCTCGATGCCGTCCAACATCAGTTCGATCAGCACGATTTCGCAGGTCGCAAAGACTTCGGCATCTTCCAGTTGCCCGCCGACGACATCGCCCGAGGCCTTGCCGGCGATGACGTGCAGGTGGCAGTCCGGCGTTCCGTCGGTGCCCGGCACGATGTTGCCGGTGAGTCCGAGTAGTTCGAGCGGCCCTTCGAGTTCATGCGGGGTCAGCCGCGCCGAGGTGATCGGCAGCTTGGCACCGCTCTTGATGCCGTTGATGCGCAGCTTGCGGACCGAGCCGATCGCCGACAGGATCACGCCGACCTTGACCTTTTCCTTGACGACCAGTGCCTTGATGTTTTCCTGCACACTCTGACCGGGCAGAATCTTCAGGAAAAAACGCCTCCCTTGGGTGTATTCCTTGTACCAGTAGGTCTTGTCGTCCATCACTCACCTCCCGCCCGTTGCAACGCTGCTTCGAGCCGCGCCTCGATGGCGTAGTCGAGCGCACCGCGATCGCTGATGCTGACCTTCCCCGCCCGCACCTCGTTACGCGCCAGAACTTCTTCCAGCTTCGCCCGGATCAAGTGTTCGAACTGCTTCTTGACCGTCGATTCGATTTCGATGGTCAGCGCATCCGCCGGCTCCACCGTGACCATCAGGTCACTGGACTGCATCGTGCCCGCCTGGCCTTTCTTCAAGATTTGCATAGCTCATACTCCGTGATTCAAGAAATTCAGGCCCGCTGCCCCCGTTGCCGGGGACTGACGGGCCTGACCGAAAAGATCACATCAAGATGTCCTGAAAAGGATCAGAGGGCATCGATGATCGCGTTCAAGGTTGCACTCGGGCGCATGGCTGCCGACGCCTTGTCGAACACCGGCAGGTAGTAGCCGCCGAGATCCATCGGCTTGCCCTGCGCGCCGATCAGCTCGGCGTTGATCTTCGCCTCGTTCTCCTGCATGGCCTTGGCCACCTTGGCGAAGCGGGCCTGCAGATCCGCATCCTTGTTCTGCGCCGCCAGCGCCTCGGCCCAATAGAAGGCGAGGTAGAAGTGGCTGCCGCGGTTGTCGATCTCGCCGACCTTGCGCGCCGGCAACTTGTTGTTGTCGAGGAACTTGGCGATCGCCACGTCGAGCGCGTCGGCCAGCACCTGCGCCTTCGGGTTCTTGAAGTTGACCGCCAGGTGTTCGAGCGAGGCGCCGAGGGCCGAGAACTCGCCGAGCGAATCCCAGCGCAGGTAGCCTTCCTTGAGGAACTGCTGCACGTGCTTCGGCGCCGAGCCACCCGCGCCGGTCTCGAACAGGCCACCGCCGGCGAGCAGCGGCACGATCGACAGCATCTTCGCGCTGGTCCCCAGTTCGATGATCGGGAACAGGTCGGTGAGGTAGTCGCGCAATACGTTGCCGGTGACCGAGATGGTGTCCTTGCCCTGACGGATGCGCTCCACCGAATACTTGATCGCATCGACCGGCTCGAGAATCTTGATTTCGAGGCCGGCGGTATCGTGGTTCTTCAGGTACGTCTCGACCTTGGCGATCACGTTGGCGTCGTGCGCGCGGTTCTTGTCGAGCCAGAAGACGGCCGGCGCGCCGGTTGCACGGGCACGGTTGACCGCCAGCTTGACCCAGTCCTGGATCGGGATGTCCTTGACGCGCGACATGCGCCAGATGTCCCCGGCTTCGACCGCGTGCTCGATCAGCGTCTTGCCGGCGGCGTCGACGACGCGGACGGTGCCGTTGGCGGGGATGATGAAGGTGGTCGGGTGAGAACCGTATTCCTCGGCCTTCTGGGCCATCAGCCCGACGTTCGGCACGGAGCCCATGGTTGCCGGACTGTAGGCGCCGTTCTTCTTGCAGTCCTCGATCATCGCCTGGTACATGCGCGAGTAGCAGCGGTCCGGGACCATCGCCAGCGTTTCCTGCAACTTGCCTTCCTTGTTCCACATCTTGCCGGAGTCACGAACGACGACCGGCATCGAGGCGTCGACGATAACGTCGCTCGGCACGTGCAGGTTGGTAATACCCTTATCCGAGTCGACCATGGCCAGCGCCGGACGCTTGGCGTATTCGGCCTGGATGTCGGCTTCGATCTCGGCCTGCTGGGCTTCCGGCAAGGTCTTGATCTTGGCGTACAGGTCGCCGAGACCCATGCTCGGGTTGACGCCGAGCTGCTTGAACGTCTCGGCATGCTTGGCAAAAACGTCCTCGAAGAAAACCGAGACGGCGTGGCCGAACAGCACCGGGTCGGACACCTTCATCATCGTCGCCTTCAGGTGCAGCGACAACAGCAGGCCTTCCTTCTTGGCGTTTTCGATCTGCTCGGCGTAGAACGCGCGCAGCGCCTTCTTGCTCATGAAGGTGCCGTCAACGATCTCGCCGGCGGAAACCTTCAGCTTGTCCTTGAGCACCTTGACCGCACCGTCGAGGCCGACGAGTTCGATCTTGAGTTCATTGGCGGCATCCATGACCACCGACTTCTCGTTGCCGTAGAAATCGCCGCCGGACATGAAGGCAACCTGCGCCTTGGAGTCGGCGCTCCAGGGGCCGAGCTTGTGCGGATTCTTCTTCGCAAAATTCTTGACGGAAAGCGGCGCGCGACGGTCGGAGTTGCCTTCGCGCAGAACCGGGTTCACCGCGGAGCCAAGCACCTTCGAATAGCGCGCGTTGATTTCCTTCTCTTCCTCAGTCTGCGGGTTCTCCGGATAGTCGGGCAGGTTGTAGCCCTTGCTCTGCAGTTCCTTGATCGCCTCCTTCAACTGCGGCACGGAAGCGCTGATGTTCGGCAGCTTGATGATGTTCGCTTCGGGCTTGAGCGTCAGTTCGCCGAGTTGGGTCAGGTTGTCGGCAATGCGCTGGGCCTCGGTCAGGCGCTCCGGGAAGGCAGCGATGATGCGTCCCGCGAGCGAAATGTCGCTGGTTTCCACCTCGACACCGGTTCCCTTGGTAAACGCCTGCACGATCGGCAGGAACGAGTAGGTTGCCAGTGCCGGGGCCTCATCGATCTTGGTCCAGACGATCTTGGATGACGTGGTCATGTTCTCACTTCTCCTAAAGGTCAAAAATATGGAAATAACAGAAATACGAAAATGGATGGCGGATCAGATATGCAAGCAATTCATAAATCATGTTTCCGGAGGCGATGCAGTGCTCAATCACAATCCGTCCATCCAGCGCGAACTTGATGCGGAGAGATCAACAACACTGGAACAAGACATCGTCACCGATATGACCGATTCACATTTTTGCAGGGTTTGAATACCGTCACAAACAATGATTCTTCACATGTTTCTGCGTTTTCGGAATCAACTGAACGAGTTACACACACCGTTCGTTTTTTCCCCGCCACGACGCAAATGGCGTGATTACCCTCCTCGTCCTGAAAAGTTCTTTTCAACCGTCTTTTCACTCCCTGGCACCTAACCGGTTCGAGCGGGGAGCAGCGTTTTTTCCATGGTAGGCCGGCTCAAGCGCCCCGTCGATTGACCCGGCTACAGTTCGGCGCGACAATCGCGCACCGCTGTTTGACAATCGCGCGGATAAGGATTTTTCCATGCCCAGCATCAAGCCACCGCTGAACAAGAAGGACTGGATCGCCGGCCTCGAAAAGGGCCTGCAGATCATCGAGGCATTCAACGACACGCACCCGCGTCTTACCGCCTCCACGGCCGCGCGCCGTACCGGCATCACCCGCACGGCAACGCGGCGCTATCTGCGCACACTCGAACACCTCGGCTACGTCGAGAGCGACGGTCACCTGTTCTGGCTGACGCCACGTGTGCTGCGCCTCGGGTGGTCGTATTTCGACTCGGCGAAGATTCCGCGTGCTGTCCAGCCGTATCTGCAACGCCTGAGCCTGTCGCTTGGCGGCGCCGCCTACTTCGCGGTGATGGACGAGAACGACATCGTTTTCGTCGCCCGCGACGGATCGAATCTGGTGCAGAACGTCGGCTACGTCCTCGGCGCACGCATCCCGGCCAACCTTTCTTCGGCAGGCATCGCCATCTTGTCGACCTACTCGCATGAAGAGGTTGACCACTGGCTTACCGGGCGGAAGTTCGTTCCTTATTCGCCGTTCACTGCCACCACCGAGGATGCCGTGCGCGAGTTGATCAACAAGGCCCGCGACAACGGTTACGCCTTGCTGGAACAACAGATCGCCCAGCGCGTGCGCGGCATCGCGGTGCCGATCCGCACCCGCGACGGCATTGTCGTCGGGTCGATCAGCGTCAGTCTGCCAATGGGCAACGAGACCACCGATAACGCGGTGGCGCGCACGCTGCCACTGCTGCGCGAGGCCGAATACGCGCTGCTCGCGGCGTTTTAACCCGTAACAAACAGACTACTTGCGCAGCTTGGCGATCTCGGCAAAGACGAATTTCGCGAACTCCTCGCCGATGCTGGCGCTGTATTTCTCGACCACCGGCTTCAGTTTCGCCCGGATCTTCTCCAGTTCGCCCGGCGCCAGTTCATCGACCTGCAGCGTCTTGCGGATGGAAGCCAGCGAGCGCTCCTGCGCTTCGCGCGACACCTTGCGCTGAAAGACCGCCGACTCGTTCGCCGCGTCGAGGATGATCTTCCGCTCGTCTTCGTTCAGCCGGTCCCACGTCGCCTTGCTCATCAGGAAAGACTGCGGGTTGTAGATGTGGCGCGTCTCGGTCAGGTATTTCTGCACCGCGTCGAGCTTGTTGGAAGCGATGACGGCAAACGGGTTTTCCTGGCCATCGATCTTTTTCTGCTCAAGCGCCGAATACACCTCGGTAAACGCCATTGGCACTGCCTCGGCACCCAGCGCGGTAAAGGCATCGATATAGGTGGGCGACTGGATGACCCGGATCTTCAGGCCGGCGATGTCGGCCGCCGTCCTGACCGGGTGCTTGCTGTTCGTCAGATTGCGAAAACCGAGGTCGTAATAGGCCAGATTAACCAGCCCTTTCTCCGGCAACTTGTCGGCCAGCCGTTTGCCGACGGGGCCGTCCATGATCGCGTCGACTTCATTCACGTCGTTGAACAGAAAGGGAAAATCGACGACGGCAAACTCTTTCACCAGCGTCTGCAGGATGCCCGAATTCATCGTGGTGAAATCGACCGCGCCGCGCTGAACCGACGGGAGCACCTGATGGTCGCTGCCCAGCACCCCGCCGGTGTAGAGCTTGACGATCATCTTGCCGCCGCTCTTCTTTTCGACCAACTCGGAAAACTTCACCCCGCCCCGGACCACCGGATGCCCGGAGGGGTTGGTCGTGGCCCAGCGGAAGGCCAGATCACGCACTTCCGCCCCGGCCTGCGCGGGCAGGAGAACGCACAACAGCATCGCGGCGACGGAAAAGACTTTTTTCTTGTAACTCAATTTTGACGCCTCCTTTGTTGATCCGTGATTATCGTCCGAACAGCGCACGAAATAAAAAAAAACGGCACCTGGCAAGGAGCGATGTCCTTGCCGGGTGCCGGCGCAGTGCAGTCTACGTTAGACCGTGTGATCAGAACGGCGAGTACTGGATCTTCTCGAGTTCCGGATCATAGAACTCGCCGAAGAGTTCGTCGTCCTTCAGCCAGTCGGGCTGGTCATATTCCTTGGACACCCAGGTGACATTCATGTAATGGTGCAGGTGAATGTTCTCGCTGGTGGCGTTGCCGGCCCAGGTGCCGCAACCGATCGACGAGGTCATCGGCATGCCGTTCATCATGCTGCCGGCGTTGGACTTCGATTGCGACTGACGGACCATGATGCGGCCAACGCGAGCGACGGAGGCCAGGCGATGGATATGGTCATCGTCGAACGAGAAGATGCCGACCGAGTGGCCGATGCCGCCGACGTCATGGATGGCCATGATGGTGTCGATGGCATTCTGGAACTCGCCGCAGTACTTGTGCACCGCGAGCAGCGTGGTGAGCTTCTCGTGGCACCAGATGCCGTCGAGCGTGCGCTTGAAGACGCCGGTGCCGTGCGAGGCGATCAGGAACTTGCGGTCTTCCGGAATCTCGAAACCGGCGGCCTTGGCCATGTCCTGCGGCGACAGGGCGACGGTATCCGGCAGGCGGTGGCACTCGTCGTCCCACATGACCTTGCGCATGGCGTCCTGCTCGGTCGGCGAGAGCATGTAGCCGCCGACGGCCACGAGTTCCTTCAGCGCGTCTTCATAGATGCTTTCGTGGATGACGATGTTGCCGTCCGCCGAGCAGCCCGAACCGAAGTCCGAGGTCTTCGAACGCATGGTGTTGAACGCGGCCTTGTTCAGATCCTGCTTGGCGGTTTCGTCCCAGATCATCGTCGCGTTGCCGGCGCCGACAGCGTAGGCCGGGGTACCGGACATGTAGGCGCGGCGCACGACGCCCTGGCCGCCGGTAGCGATGATCAGGTCGCACTTGGTCATCAGCGCTTCGGAGATGTTCTTGTTGATCTTGGCCTTGTAGCCGAGGATCTGGACGAGGTCTTCCGGCGCACCGACGCGGCGCAGGCCTTCGCGCATCAGTTCGATGGTCTTGCGGCTGGTCTTCAAGGTACGCGGATGCGGCGAGAAGATGATCGCGTTGCGCGCCTTGATAGCGTAGATCGAGTTGCCGGCCGGGGTCAGGTCGGGGTTGGTCGCCGGGATCACGCAGGCGATGACGCCGACGGGCTTGGCGTACTTGACGATGCGCTTCTCCGGGATTTCCTCGATGATGCCGACGGACTTCTCGCGCAGGCAGTCGCGCAGAATGCCGCGGATCTTGAAGCGCTTGGCTTCACGGCTGATCGGATCGCCAAAGGCGCTTTCCTGGATGCCGAGTTCGACCAGTTCGTGGAAGGTCTTGGAGTTGGCGACGATCTGGGCCACCGAACGGATGGCGCGGTCGATCGCTTCCTGGCTCCAGGTCTCGAATTCGCGCTGCGCCTTGTCGGCACGGGCAAACGCCTCTTCGATTTCGTCGATCTGGTCCTGGTTGAGTTTCAGCTCTTCGTAGCGAGCCTTCATGTCGTTTTGTCTGCTCATTGCATTTCCCCTAACAAAAAAACTTCAGAAAAACCTGGTTTGATGTTCACTCCGGCGAAACCGGAATCCTGTTCGATTGTTGTGTGAAACACGATCTCGCCGTCGATGCCGGCAGCGAACCCCGTGCGCCAATGTTTCCCCCTAGTTGTTGTTCTGCCCCTGCGCTTTTTCCTTGACCAGATCGACGCAGCGTCCGGCCTTGAGCACCGTGCTGGACGCCGGATGGCCGACGAATTCGGCCGCCAGGCGCGCGGTGTCCATGGCTTTCAGCAGGTCGATGCCGGTATCGATACCCATCTCGTGCAGCATGTGGATGACGTCTTCCGACGCGACGTTGCCCGAGGCGCCCGGCGCGAACGGGCAGCCGCCAAGCCCGGCGAAGGCGCCGTCGAACATGCGCACGCCGGCCTGGATGCCCATCACGATGTTGGCCAGCGCCATGTCGCGGGTGTTGTGGAAGTGCATCACCCATTGCACCTCCGGGAATTTCTGGATCATGTACGTACCGAGTTCATAGACCTGGCGCGGGTTGGCCATGCCGGTGGTGTCCGACAGCGACAACTCGGTGATCCCCAACTTGACGAAGCTCGCCACGACGTTTTCCACCTGCTCGACCGGCACGCGCCCCTGGAACGGGCAGCCGAAGGAGGTCGAAATGGCACCAGACAGCGTCATCTTGTTCTGGGCGGCGAACTCGACGCAGTCGGCGAAGCCCTCGACCATCTTGACCGGCGAGCTGTTGAAGTTGGCCAGGCAATGCGCCTCGCTGGCCGAGACGGTCAGCTTGGCCTTGGTCAGGCCGGCGTCGAAGGCGCGCTGCACGCCCTTGATGTTCGGCACCAGCGCGCGGTATTCGACGCCGTCGACCTTCTTCATCGCGCGGCACAGCGCGTCGGTATCGGCCATCTGCGGCACAGCCTTCGGATGCACGAAGGCGCCAACCTCGATGATCTTCACGCCGGAGGCGACAACCGCGTCGAGCAGTTGCAACTTCTGTTCGACGCTCGGGATCGTCTTCTCGTTCTGCAGGCCGTCGCGCAGACCGACTTCGCAAAGGGAGACCTTCGCGGGCCAGGCAATGCTAGGAGTAGTCATGGTTCCTCATCCTTTCAACTAAACAACCCTGCCCCCGGAAAAGCCGGCGGCATTCAACACTCAATCCGGTTCAGTACTCGATCTTCGCCACCGCGCGAAGTTCTTCCGGTGTCGCGGTGCCAAATCCGAAAAATTCGAGATAGGCGGGAATCATCTCGAAGAGCATGTCGGTTCCCACCACATAGTTGCAGCCGCGCTCGGCAGCCGCACGGAGCATCGGCGTCACTTCCTTTTTCATCACGACCTCGCCGACGAACGTCGACGGCGACAGCCGCGTCACGTCGAACGGTAGCGGGTCGTCGGGCTTCATCCCCAGCGGCGTGGCGTTGACCACCAGATCGTAACCGGCGGGGTCGTTCGAGGTCACATTGACCTCCATGTCCGGATAATAGGTTTTCAGGCGCGAGCCCAGCCCTTCCGCGGAGGCGGTATTCACGTCGAACAGCGAAATCGACGCCGCGCCATCGGCCGCGAGGGACGCGGCGATCGGGCATCCGACCCCGCCGGTGCCGACGATCAGAATCCGGCTGCCTTTGGTCTTGAACCCCTTGCGGGCCACCCCCCGGGCAAACCCGGCGCCGTCGAACTGGTCGGCCAGCAGCGACCCGTCCGCGCGCTTGATCAGCGCGTTGGCCGCCCCCGCGATCTTGGCGGTGATCGTCGCTTCATCGGCCAGGGTCATCGTCGTCACCTTGTGCGGCATCGTGACGAGCGCCCCAAGGACGTTGGAGAATTTGAAGATCTGCCGCAACGAAACCGGGTAGTCCTCGGCCTTGACTCCCATCGGCACGACCATCGCGTCGATGCCCTTCTTTTCGAACCACGGGTTGTAGATCAGCGGCGCCTTGAAGGCTTCCGTCGGATAGCCCAGGTGTGCGATCAGCGTCGTCTTGCCACTTAACATCGTCATTCCAATCTGTCGTTCAAGGAATCTCTGTCTTCCGCGGCGGCACGTACACGCAACGCCGCCGCGGAAAAGATCAACTCACGATTGCTTGTTGCTTACTTCTTGCCGCGGACCTTCTCGATTTCGGCGAAAACCTTCTTCGCGAAGTCGGCACCGACGTTGGCGCTGTACTTCTCGATCACCGGCTTCAGCTTCTCGCGAACCTTGGCCAGTTCAGCCGGCGACAGCTCGGACACTTCCATCTTCTGCTTGAGCTCGCTCAGGGCGACTTCCTGCGCTCCGCGCGACAGGGTCCGTTGATAGTTCGCCGCTTCGGTTGCCGCCGCCGTGATGATGTCCTGTTCTTCCTTGTTGAGCGAATCCCACTTCTTTTTGCTCATCAGCATGGACTGCGGGTTGTACATGTGGCGGGTCACCCCAAGGTGCTTCTGGACTTCCGCAAACTTGTTGGCCTGGATCACGGTGAACGGGTTTTCCTGGCCGTCGATCATTTTCTGCTCAAGAGCGGTGTACACCTCGGTAAACGGCATCGGCACCGAGTTTGCGCCCAGGGCGTTGAACGTATCAATGTAGATCGGCGACTGGATCACGCGCATCTTCAGCCCGACGATATCGTCGGCCGTCTTGAGCGCCCGCTTGCTGTTGGTCATGTTGCGGAAGCCAAGGTCGAAATAGGCGAGATTGACCAAGCCTTTTTCCGGCAGCTTGGCATCGAGTTCCTTGCCGATGGCACCGTCGAGAACGGCGTCGACTTCCTGTGCATTATTGAAGAGGAAGGGGAAATCGACGATCGCGAATTCCTTGATCTGCCCTTGCAGGATGCCCGTGTTCATCGCCGCGAAATCAAGCGTTCCGCCCTGTACCGCGGAGAGCAGTTGCGGGTCGCTACCGAGCACGCCGCCCGGGAAGACCTTGACCTTCATCTTGCCACCGCTCTTTTCGTTGACGAGCTTGGCGAAACGCTCGCCACCCATCGGGATCGGATGACCGGCCGGGTTGGCCGTCGCCCAGCGGAGGTTCATCGAACGTACTTCAGCCTGTGCTCCACCTGCCATGACCAGGCTGCAGGCAGCCAGGATTGCCACTCCGATTGTTTTCTTGAATTTCACTTTAAGTCTCCTCTTGAAAAAGCACTTGAAGCAACGCGCGGATTTAACCGCATTGAATGAAAGCCGGAGATGCTGCACAACCGGCCCCCAATACACAGATACTTAGAACCCCCCCAGCCACTTGCCCGGCACGATGACGAGCGCCGGGAAGAGGATCAGCAGGGTCAGGATGACGAGGTGCGACAGCAGGAACGGTGCGACGCCCTTGACCACCTGGGTCATGTTGCTCTTGGTCGCACCAGCGACGACGTTGAGCACGGTCCCAACCGGCGGGGTAATGAGGCCGATCGAGCCGCAGACGACGAAGATCACACCGAAGTAGACTTCGTTGATCCCGGCCTGCCGGGCCACCGGCAGCAGCACCGGGGTGAGGATCAGGATGATCGGCGAGAGGTCCATCACGCAGCCGACGGCGAACAGGATGGCGATCATCGCGAGCATCAGCAGCGTCTGGTTGCCCATCAATGGCTTCAAGAGTTCGACCATCTCGCCCGGCAGGTCGGCGATGGTGATCAGCCAGGCAGCGGCCAGCGCGGCGGCGACGAGGAACATGACGATGCCGGTGCTCTTGGTGGCCGCCACCAGAACGTCGAAGACCTGCCCGACCTTCAGCTCCCGGTAGATGACGATGGCGACGAAGAGCGAATAGACGGCGGCAACGACGGCGGCTTCGGTCGGGGTGAAGATGCCGAACTTCAGACCGAAGATGATGATGCCGGGGAGGAACAGGGCCCAGATGCCTTCGCGCAGGGCAGCCATGACGTCGCTCCAGCTTTGCTTGTCATGCACCTGAGCGGTGTCGTTGCGGGAGACCCACCACCAGGTAAAGGCCAG